>JACROX010000022.1:2098-4203 GCA_016214225.1 Candidatus Peregrinibacteria bacterium
CGCGCGATTTTCAACATGTGCTGGAAATTCACGGAAATAATGGACTCCCCCGCTAAGGACAATTTGTCACTGTTTTAGGGGCATGTTCTTGCAAGGCACAGTCTCACAAGAACCAACTAAAGCCACCCCAACTTGCAGACACCTCCCCTCTTCAAACTGCGGAGCGATTATTTGCAGGCCTATCGGAAGACCTTTTTTCGACATACCTGCGGGACACGCGAAACTTGGAACACCCGCAGCGCTAGCCGGAATTGTCAAAGCATCAGCCATATACATGGCCAAAGGATCATCAAAAAACTCCCCGATTTTAAATGCCGGAAAAGGCGCGACGGGAGCCAACAAAACATCCGCTTTTTTAAAAGCATTTTCAAAATCTTCAATAATAAGCGTCCTGACTCTCTGCGCTTTTTTATAATAAGCATCATAATATCCGGCGGAAAGCACATAAGCCCCAATCATTATTCTCCTCTTGATTTCCTCGCCAAATCCCTCTCCTCTGGCCTTAAAATAATAATCAATCAAATCCTCCGCTTCTTCTTTCGGCTTCTTTCCATATCTTATTCCATCAAATCTTTCCAAATTGGCCGAAAGCTCTGCCGGCATAGTAACGTAATAAACAGCCACAGCGTACTTTGTCATGGATAAAGAAACTTCTTCCAAAATAGCGCCTTCCTTCTCTAATTTTTTCGCGGCGCCCATGACAACATCCGAAACCTCCTTATCAATCCCATCTCCGAAATATTCCTTTGGCAAGCCGATTTTCACCCCTTTAACTCCTTTCTTTAAAAAATCGGCATACTGTGGAACTTTTTTATCGGGAGTCGTGGAATCCTTTTCATCTCTACCGGCAATAGCTTGTAAAATCGTCGCCGCGTCCCAAGGGCTCTTGGCAAAATGTCCTATAGTATCCCATGAAGAAGCCATCGCCGTAACACCCGACCTGCTGACTCTTCCGTAAGTTACCTTCATCCCATACACTCCGCAAAAACTTGCGGGTTCTCTGATAGAACCGCCGGTATCCGTTCCAAGCGCGTACAGACACATATCGGAAGCAACCGCCGCCGCGCTTCCGCCGGAAGAACCTCCCGCGACGCGCGACAAATCGTATGGATTTTTTGTAACACCGAAACATGAATGTTCGGTCGATCCACCGCACGCGAACTCATCCATATTCGTTTTGCCAATCATAACCATTCCTTCTTTTCTTAGTTTCTCAATAACGGTAGCATCGTAAGGAGGAACAAAATCTTTTAAAAAAGGCGAACAGCAAGTCGTCCTAACGCCTTTCGTATTAAAAATATCTTTAACTCCAACGGGAATTCCAGCGAGAAAACCCAACTTTTCCTTTTTGACAAATTTCTTATCAACCTCTTTAGCGCTTTTAATAGCGCCTTCTTCGTCAACCAAAACAAACGCGTTCAAATCTTTATTTTTATCCCCAACCGCGTGAAGACAATCCCGCGTTAATTCTTCACTGGAAAATTTGCCTTCTCTAAGACCTTTTGACGCTTCTTCAATTGTCAACTTATTTAAGTCTGGCATAAATTATTATTTAATCGCCGGCATGACTCGAACTTGCCCGCTATCCACGGGAAGCTCACTGCAAGCCAAAAGCTCCTCTTTGGTGGAAGGAGATTTTTCGATTTTATCTCCACGGGTAATATTTGAAAGCCCCGTAACTTGGCTTGTAATAATAACATTTTTAACATCAACCTCTTTCAAAATTTCCACATATTCAAGAACCCCCGACAATTGTTTCGAAAATTTCTTAACTTCGTCGTCCGTAAGTTTAAGTCTGGCTAATTTCGCCACATGCCTAACCTGTTCTTCGGTGAGCATGCGAAAAGTCTACAAAAATCAGCGCAAAAAGGCAACCTTTTCAAAAGGTAATTATCCAGTAAGCAGTGAAGGTTTTTAGAAAAGTGTCTTTAGAGCTGTGAAACAAAGGTTTACACAGCCTCAAATTTTTCCAATTAATTTTCTTTACATAGATTTTAGGTTATTTGGTATTCAAAGTAAACGAAAGCATAAAATTGAATCTACTATGTGCCATATTTGCCCGCAGGTTGTACCGGAGTACGAATTCCTTTAAATATTTTAGCAAA
>JACROX010000012.1 GCA_016214225.1 Candidatus Peregrinibacteria bacterium
ATTAAATTAGACAAAAAAAATAAATACACAATTGTTCATCAAAAAGAAAATTCATTTTTCGATGGCAAAAATCACGTTATAGTCCCTAGAATAAAACAAATCAGGGGCTACGATATATATCGAAGACTCATAAAATTTCCAAAAATTTTCAAAGAATTAAAACCAGACATAGTTTTAGAAACATCACACATTGGCCCATTTCGCACTCCAAAAGAAACAAAAAGAGTAACAATAATTCACGATCTTACTCCCATTCTTTTTCCACATCTCCATGAAATAAACAGCGTAATAGTCCACAAATTAGCAATGAAACATGTCATCAGAAACGCCGATCTTCTTCTAACTCCTTCCGAAAATACGAAACGCGACATTCTGCACCTATATAAAACAAAAGCAAAAATAGAAGTAATATATGAAGGAATTTCTACACCAGATCAAACCGCTCATGAACCAAAAGAAGTAGGCCTTCCGAAAATCACAACACCCTATTTCCTCTACCTCGGCACCATCGAACCTCGCAAAAATCTAGATGTCCTAGTAAACACATTCCTAGAACTGAAATCCAAACACAATTTACCTCATTCTCTCGTTTTAGCGGGAGAATATGGCTGGAAAATAAAACTCCTCTTAAATTGCCTTAAAAATCACCAAAAAGACATCATCCTAACAGGATATATCACAGAAGAACAAAAAGCCTCCCTATACAAGCACGCGAATATTTTCATATATCCTTCTCTATACGAAGGATTTGGCTTACCGCCACTCGAAGCAATGAGTTACGGAATCCCGGCAATCTGCTCAACAGGCGGAAGCCTGAAAGAGATTTTCGAGAATCATGCACTAATGTTTGAACCAAATGACAAAGAGAGCCTAAAAAAGCACATTTTGAATCTAATAAATAATCCTCAAAAACAAACGTCCCTCTCCACAAAAGGCATAGAATATTCAAAAATTTTTACATGGGAGAAAACAGCAAGGAAAATAATAGAAACATTTAAAAAAATTGTGTAATCTTAAACATCAAAAAAGAAAAAGGGAAGAACTCTTTCAAGCTCTCCCCTTTCATTCAATTTTTCAAACCCCCATTACAATCCAAGATAGTTTGAAACCATCGCGGCGGCCTCAACCCTTATGATTGTGTTATTTCCACTTGCGTATTTCTTTCCACCCTTCTCATATCCCTTCAACAATCCTTTCTTTTGAGCCAAGTTTAGATAGCCAGCGTACCATTCCTTCCCGCCAACATCGGCAAACATTGTTGGAGCAGCGGACAGAAGCGCTCTAAATTCTTTCTCGACGGCAGGATTTTTCTTCATGTAAGCCTCAGTCAACATCTTGAAGAACTCCGCTCTTGTGACAAGACCGTTAGGATCAAATGTAGTAGCGTTTTTACCGCTTACAACACCCATAGTCTTCAAACAAGCAACCGAAGGAGCATACCAAGCGTCAACGGCAACATCGCTAAACGGAGCTACATTTACTTTCGCGTCCGAACATCCGGCATATCTTGCTATTACCGTAGCGGCCATAGCCCTATTCATTCCATTATTCATATTAAACACTTTCTTCCCATTTACAGTTTCACCTCCAAACAATCCGGCCTTAACAACAGTTTCAACAACGGCATATCTCCAGTCGGCTTTAGCCACACCTGCAAAGTCGTTGAACACTTTGGATAACTCCTCGCCAGCCTCAACTTTTTCTTTAGCTTCAGCGACAGGAGTTTTCTTTTTAACGGCTTCTCCTCCTCCACCACTTCCGCCACCAACAGTAGAACCAACTGACGAACTACTGGTCGAAGCACTAGCCGCATTACCGGCAATAAATGTTGTTAAATGCCTTGTAGCCACATAAACGCTTCCGGCAGCCGCGCCTGTTCCAACCACATAACAATCACCACCCGCGGAAACACTATACTTGCTGGAATCAGTCAAATCGGTCGTGGAAGTTGTCGCGCCTGTATATTGAGAAGCGGTACATGCGGCGGATTGAGTCGTCGCGCCGGCATTATCAAGAATCACAAGAATAGGACTGGACAATGCGGCAAATCCAGTGAAAGGAATGGTAACAATAACTTCATCGCTCAAAGACAAGGCGACTCCGCCTGTCCCGATAGAAACGGACGCGATACCGCTCGCGGAAGCAAACGCGGACTGAATATTCGCGGCCAAAGCGGAAAGAGTCGTAGTTCCTGTAATAGTCAAAGCTCCCGTCCATGAAGACGTTCCCGTAATAACAAGTCCGGCGGGAAGCTTAACAGCGGTACCTGCCAAACTTGAAGTCAAACTCGTAGCGGCAGCAACAGTAGCTACACCGGCAGACGTAGTAGAGAATGTAGCGGAAGTCGGAGTACCCGAACTCGTTCCCGAAAAGAATCCCAATTTGGAATCTCCTTGCGTCCAGCTCGTACCAACAGTCGCGAAATAAGCGTAACCATAACCATATCCATACCCATAAGAATATGTACTGGTATTGGCATTAAAGCTATACCCATAACCATATAAATAGGAAGAATTGTCATTCCCTCCGGTTAAAGGCAGAACATTTCCTGCCGCGTCATGAGGCACCCTATAAAAGTATGACCCTATACTGGTCGACACAGTTACAAGTCCCGTAGTGCTATTGTAGGAAAAAGCTGTTCCAAACGCCGTATTAAAAGGAACCATGGTAAAGAGAACCGCGGCAATCAAAGCCGCGCTTATCGTTCCCTTTCGAAAAAATCTTCGTAAGTCCGTCATAGATTTTAGATTTAAAAAATTATAATATTGACCACAGAATTATACATAAACATACAAGTTAAACAAAGCACAAAATTCAATTTGTAAAGAGATTTTGTAGACATAGCAGCTATTTTTTATCTTTATACTATTGTAGATAATCTCTCCATAAACTTCTCCTCCGACAATTCTTCATTCAAAACAATACCTCTATGTTCTTCACGACTAAACACATTTTTTAAAATCACCCGCAAGCACGCGTCAGCAAACTTTTCATAATCATCCGCCGGAGTCAACATGGAATTTTCCCCATTCACAAGCATTCCTTTATATACCGGCAAATCGTAAGCGACAACAGAACATCCAACCTGCAACGCCTCTAAAATCGCGATCCCCTGCCCTTCAACGACAGACGGATGCGTAAACAATTTCGCGCGGCCAAGCAAACCTGCGACTTCTGATGAATCGCAACCAAACTTCAAAATCACATCGTCATCGGAAAGTCCCAGCTCCCTTTGCCATTTTTTAAAAATCCGCATACAATTTTTTTCAACTCTCGGGACAATAAAAACAGCCTTAAAATCGCCATATACGGCCTTAATTCGACTAAGAGCAAAAAGCACATGTTCCGGATGTTTATATTTAACAAACCTTCCCATAAAAAGCATGAAATTTTCACGCGTCGCGTTACTTTTAACAGAATCGATCTCCAGGGGATACGGATTGACAACAATTTTATCCCTAATACTCTCCCCCAAAGCTTTAACAACCTTTCCAGCGCTAAACTCCGACACGATCATAATTTTACTGGCATATTTTTTATCAAAAATCAGCTGTAATTTTTCAACAAAATACCCGATCCCTCCGCGAAAAAAACCAAACTGACTAATCCAAAATTTAAGTCCCTCCAAAGAATACACGTCATGAATAATCGCGACTTTATTTTTAGCTTTCAGAAAAGGTAAAACAAGATGCGGCGTAAATTGATTCACAAAAACGGCATCAAAATTACGGCTAATCGAAACAGCCTCAATTAAATATTTTAACATCGAAAAAGACGTTTTCGATTTCACTTTCACACGCCTATACAAAACACCGTCTATTTTTTCTTCCGCGGACTGTTCATCAAATTCCGATATGGCCAAAACAACGGAATCAAATCCCATCAGGGCCAAAGATTTTCCGATATTATGAATGCACACTTCTCCCCCTCCGCGCGCGAAAACAGCTCCATTTGGAGATTTATACACGGACGCCTCCGACAAAATAAGCGCTTTCCTCATCTGTCAAAAATATAATAATTATTGTATTGTTAGGGAAACATACTAGCAGAATTTACGCGCATGAGCTACAAAATTGTAATTCCGGTACACAACGAAGCTAAAAATGTTTCAAAACTTATCGACCGTTTTTCGCGGAGACATCTATCTTCAATCATAATGGTGGATGACGGATCAACAGACAAAACCTCGGAAATTATAAAAGAAAAATATCCGGAAGTTGAAGTTTTAAGACATAAAATAAATCTTGGAAAAGGGAAAAGTCTGGAAACCGGAACGCTCAAGGCGATCAAAGAAAAAACGGACATAATAATTTTCATGGACGGCGATCTTCAGCATAAACCGGAAGACATAAACAGATTTTTAAGAGCATTCAAAAAAGACAAAGACTTGGATATTCTATTTGGAGCAAGAAAAATAGGAAGAACCATGCGCCTTATAGCGTTCATCGGGAATAAAATCCTCACGATAATCATAAACATATTTTTCAGATATTTTTTGAACGACACTCAATGCGGATTTAGGGCGATAAGAAGCAGAGCTTTCAATAAGATAAGATGGACAAGTCCAGGCTACAGCGCGGAAACGGAAATGATAATCAACGCCGCGAAACACAAACTGAAATACAAAGAAATCCCGATTGACACAATATATTTGGACTACTATAAAGGCACATATATATTTGACGGACTTGTTATTATGACTAAAATACTGCTGTGGAAACTACTAAAATAACAACCCCCCATTTGTGGACGGAATAATCGGAATCCAAATCGCCTCAATAGCTTTCAGCCTTTTCATGATCTATTTCACGTATCTCTGCTATCGCAGAAAATATTTTGGGATATACGCGCTGACGGCATGGACGGGAGTATTCGTCTTAATAATCTTCTTCATGTTATTTCCATTCCTTTTATCGCCGATTTTGCCGATTCTAAAACTGGCGCGGCTATTCGACTTATTCACAATCATCGGAATCCTCTTTTTAATAGTCATAACCTATATAAATTTCCTCCAAATTCAAAAACTCCGCCGCAAAATAGACGACTTCATCCAGCATAAAGCGATAGAAGACGCTTCTAAAGATCATTAAATCCCTTCATACCTTAATCCAAAAGATTCAACAGTTTCTTTTTCAAAAAGATTCCGTCCATCTAGAATTAGATTACCTTTCATTAAACTTTTTACTTTCGCAAAATCCAGAGATTTAAATTCATCCCATTCCGTCACGACCAAAAGAGCATCAGCGTTTTTGCATGCTAAATAAGCATCTCTGCAATATATCACGGGAATTGTTTTAAAGATTTTTTTGGCCGTATTTTCCGCGACAGGATCATATGCCTGAATAATTGCGTCTTCCCTTGAAAGTTTTTTAATAATAGTAATGGAAGGAGCCTCGCGCATATCATCCGTACCAGGCTTAAAAGCTAATCCCCATATTGCAATCTTTTTATTTTTTAATGATTTAAAATTACATTTTAATTTATGATAGAGAATTTCTTTTTGTCCCTCATTTACTTTGTCGACCGCCTTAATTATTTCAAATTCATGTTTAAATTTTTTCCCGGTGCCAATAAGCCCCTTGATGTCTTTTGGAAAACAGCTTCCGCCATAGCCAATTCCTGCGTTCAAAAAATATTTTCCAATCCTTTTATCAAGACCGATTCCCTTTGCGATTGTTTTTATATTTCCTCCAGCTTTTGAACAAAAATTTGCAATTTCATTTATAAAACTGATTTTTGTGGCAAGAAAACAGTTGGACGTGTATTTTATTATTTCAGCCGTGCGTAAATCTGTGAAAATTATTTCCGTACCATTTTCTTCAAGTGTTTTATAAAGCTTGTACATAAGCTCTTTCGCGCGATTTGTTTCCTTGCCAATAACAATTCTATCAGGGCTAAAAGTGTCTTTTATTGCAGAACCTTCTCTTAAAAATTCCGGATTTGAAACTGCGTCAAAGTCAAAATTCTTCTTTCGTTTTTTTAATTCCATTTTAATAATTTTTTTACAAAGATCACCAGTCCCAACGGGAACCGTGGACTTATTAACAAAAATCTTGTAACTATTTATACATTTCCCAAAAGATCGAGCGGATTCTTCCACATAATGCAGGTCAACATCTCCATTCTTCAAAGATGGCGTCCCTACGGAAGAAAAAACCACATCCGCGAACTCTATTGCGTTTTTTTGATTAGTCGAAAAACTAAGACGATTTTGCCTAAGATTTTTCTTTACCATTTCTCCAAGACCGGGTTCATAAATAGGGATTATTCCCTTTTTCAGCCATTCTACTTTCTCCTTATCTATATCTACACAAATAACATTGTGCCCCATTTCCGCGAAACACGCACCCGTCACAAGTCCAACATACCCCGTTCCGATCACTGTAATTTTCATACCACCAGTGTAGAAGAAAATACGTCACATGCCAAATCCTCACAGCATAACAAAATTCACCGTCGCGTTCTGCACCTCAAAGACTTTTTTAAAATTCGCGGGATACTTTGAAAAATCGGGTTTTGGATCCCGAAATCCCATAAACAGATAATAATTTCCGTATTTTTTAGCTATATCAATAAGCATTTTCGCCTTATCATCATCAGTCCCTTTAATATAGTTGAGCCACGTTCCAAAATCCCAAACAGTCTCAAAAATCCCGGGCGCCAAAGCGGTTTTTTCAGAAAATCCATACATCCAAGGAGCATAAAAAGTATCAACAACCATTACATATTTTGAGTCAGTCTTCTCCCTTATAACGTCCAGCGCCCAAACTTCATGCGGAGTCAAAGCCGGATAAGTGGTTCGATAATACCAAACATCGAGAAAAGCCACGGCAAACAAAATCACAATCACCGAAAAAATCCTAAACGAACGCGACTCAACAATATTTCCAAACATCCTAACGGCCATATATCCCGCGAAAGGAATCAACAACAAATCCAATTCCATAATAAATCTGTTTTCAAAAAACAGTTTAAAAAACACAATCACAAAAACAAGAAATGTCGCCGCCCACACAGGAATAAGTTTTTTCACGATCTCTGTCTTTCTGAAATCAAAAATACTCATAACAAAACCCGCGATGCCGAATAAAACAATGCCAAACTCCAAATTCAAAAAATCCAAAAGATTGATAAAAAGTCCGCTGCGATGCGCGTCATAACTCTGCGCGCCATTGATGGAATTGATTACAACATTAACGGCGTCCCAAAAACTTTGAGGAGTTAGAAAGAACAAAAAACCCACTCCAAGCGCCATAATCGCGAGACCGATAACATGAAATTTCAAATATTTTTTCTCGGTAAAAAACACCGCTACAAAAATCCCGAAGCCCAAAAGAAGCAACTGAGGCAATTCCGTAAAAGCCAGCAAAAAAGCGAATAAATAAAATAAATAAGATTTTTTAACGTAATAAAAAAACGCGAAAAGCATCAAGGTCGCTCCCAAAATCGCTTTAAACAAATAAAATTCGGAAGCAAAAACCTGCACGTAGGAAATCGTAAAAAGAACAACGGAGATAAAAGCCGCTTTTTTCCCGAAATATTCCTTAGTCAACAAATACAAAGGCACCGCCAAAAAAGCGCTCACGAAAATATAAAAATAATAAAGCAGAAATTTCAAAGGTATACCCAGAAAATTCACGACATAAGCCAAAAAAGAAGGCAAAAAATAAACTTGAGACGTTCTTATGTCGGAAAGAGTTTTGATACCCTCAAACATTTTTTTATAAATCCCCATGTCATAACCGAAACCATACGGGCCATGCAAAAAATAAGGAAACGCGCGATTAATCAAAAGCACAAGAAAAATCAAGGCTAAAAGCCAAAAATACACACTACTTTTTTTTTCCTTTTGAAGAATAACCTCGTTCATGGCCACGATACTATCACAACAAACACACAAACAAAAATAAAATTACATCCAAGGAACCTCTCAAAAACTATCCTGCAATCCCTCTCAACAAATATCCGACGAAATATGCGATCGCCGCCGCGAATCCACCGATAAACGCGGTTTCAATTCCGGAAACAGACCAATGTCGGACGAAATATTTCGCCTTAACGATGCCAACGATAAAAAGCGCTATCAATGTGGAAACACTCGCGAATAAAAATTTCATGTTCACGCTTAATCCAAGCAATGGCCCGAAAACATAGCCTATAAGCGGAATGAATCCTATCGTAACAAAAGCGATAAAAGTGGCGACTGCTCCCCTAAACGGCTTCACGTTTTCATGAGTCATATTAAATTCATTTCTCATCATCAAATCCACCCACGCGTCGGGATTGGAAGTTACAATTTCAGTCGCGCGCTCCAAATCTTTCCCCTTAAATCCATAACCCGAAAGTATCTCAATAATTTCCCCGCGTTCATGTTCAGTCTTTTCCTTTAAATGGACAAACTCAACGGATTTTATTTTGTTAAACTGTTCCAAATTCGCCTTATCGCTCAAATATTTGCCCGTAGACATTGAAAATCCGTCGGCAAATAAATTCGCGAAACCCAAAATAAGAATAACGGGAATAGACAACGAAGCTCCGGAGGCCCCTGCCACGACGGCAAAAGTCGTTACCGACCCGTCAATCCCTCCATACACAAAATCCACGATCCAATCATAATTAAAATGCGCTCCGCCATGTTGTTCAACCACGTCATCTATATCTTCCATATCAGGATTATATTTGACAAAAATAAAACAATCAAATAAAATCGCCTCGCAATGAAAATTGTAAACACAATGAAAATCGCAAATATATTAAAATTCACCAGTCGCCGCAAATCACGGACATCTCTTATGTTCCGCTGATTTATGCGAGCGCGCGACGCGAACCAACCACAAAAATCAAAAGGACGTAAGAGATAAATCTTATGTCTTTTTTTTATACTAAATAACCAGCAAAAACAATGCAATCATCAACAAAGTACCAAAAAGTTGCTTCACACGAAGCCAAAAAAGGAGAATTCAAAAAAACCGTACTCTTATATTCCGGCGGACTGGACACGTCCGTAATGCTGAAATGGATACAAGATCAATATGAATCGGCGGTAATCGCGGTAACAATCGACATCGGCCAAAATGAAGATTTCGATTTTGTAAAACAAAAAGCTCTGAAACTCGGCGCGCAAAAAGCCTATGTGGTAGACGCGAAAGAAGATTTTGCAAACAATTATATCGCGCCCGCGATCAAAGCAAATGCTGATTATCAAGGAGGATACCACCTGTTTTGTCCGCTTGGCAGAGCCATTATTTCAAAAGTAAGCGTGGACATAGCCGAAAAAGAAAACGCCGAAGTTGTAGCTCACGGATGCACCGGAAAAGGGAATGATCAAGTGAGGTTTGAAGGATACATCACAACTTTAAATCCAAAACTTAAAACAATCGCGCCTGTCAGGGAATGGAGCATGGGCAGAGATGAAGAGCTTGCCTACGCGAAAAAACACAACATCCCGGTTCCGCAAACATCCAAAAAAATATACTCATATGACGCGAATCTTTGGGGAGACAGCGCGGAAGGCGGAGAAATAGAAGTTACGAGTAAAATCCCGCCGCTGAAAAATATTCTCATACAATGCAAAACTCCAAAGGACGCGCCTGATAAACCTGAGACGCTGGAGCTGGAATTCGAGAAAGGATTGCCCATAAAACTGAACGGTAAAAAAATGAGTTTATTCGAAATGGTAAAAGAACTCGGAAAAATCGGCGCGAAACACGCCGTAGGGATCACTCACCTTATTGAAGATAGAATAGTCGGACTGAAAGTGAGAGGAGTATACGAAGAACCGGCCGCTGAAATTTTAATACAAGCTCACAAAAATCTTGAAAAACTTGTCTCGACAAGAGAAGAAAACGAATTTAAAACAATGGTTGATCAAAAATGGGCATATCTCTGCTATGGCGCGAAATGGTTTCATCCCCTTATGGATCACTTAAACAGCTACATAGAAAGTGTAAACAAAAAAGTTACAGGCAAAGTAACGGTTGAGCTATACAAAGGAAAAGTTTATACCGTGGCTTTAACGTCGCCATATTCTTTATTCAACGAGGCAATGTCAACATTCATGAAAAACGATTTGTTTAATCAAAACGCATCCGCCGGCTTCATAGAGCTATGGAATTTACCGCAAAAAACAGCATATAATGTAAATAAACATGTCTAAACTCTGGCAAAAAAAAGGCAAATCTCCGCATACTCTCGTAGGAAAATATACAGTCGGCGATGATTACATTTTCGATCAAAAACTCATGCCTTTTGATATTCAAGGCACAAAAGCGCATATAAAAGGTTTGCAAAAAATCGGTATTTTCACAAAATCCGAACTCAAAAAACTCTTAAAAGAACTTACAAATCTCAAATCGAAAGTTAAAAAAGATGAAATAAAAGTAAGTATCGACGATGAAGATTGCCACACCGTAATCGAAAATTATCTCACAAAAAAACTTGGCAAACTCGGACAAAAAATCCACACGGGAAGAAGCCGAAACGATCAAGTTTTAACGGCAATAAGGCTCTATATGAAAAGCTCGCTTGATGAGATAAAAAAACTTTCAACAAAACTCGCGAAAGAATTTCTGAAGTACGCAGAAAAATATCAAAATATTCCCCTGCCCGGCTACACGCACACCCAACAAGCAATGCTCTCAAGCATCGGCCACTATTTTTGCGGTTTCACGGAAAGCCTCATCGACGACATAAGTTTTCTCGATAAAACATACAGTCACATAAATAAAAATCCGCTCGGGAGCGCGGCGGGATTTGGCGTTCCATTAGCCCTCGACAGAGAATTCACAACAAAAGAACTTGGATTTGAATCGACACAAATAAATTCACTTTACTGTCAAAACAGCAGAGGAAAATTTGAAAGCGTATACACGGAAAGTCTTGTCCAAATAATGCTCACGCTCGGAAGATTCGCGACCGATTTACTTTTATTCACATCGCAGGAATTTAATTTTTTCAAAGTATCTGACAGCCTTGTGACAGGCTCAAGCATCATGCCTCAAAAAAGAAATTTGGACGGAATGGAAATTTTAAGAGGTAACACAAGCGTGGTAATCGAGAATCATCAACTCATTCAAAACCTCGTAAAAAATTTAATGTCGGGCTACAACAGGGATTTACAGCTCATGAAAAAACCTCTTTTCGAAAGCACTGATATGGTTATCGCAAGCCTTCAAATCGTATCGCTTCATTTGAAAGGGATTACCCCGAACAAAAAATCAATCAAAGAAAAAATTACAAAAGAAATTTTTTCAGCCGACATCGCCACGGAAATTGCTAAAAAAAATAAAATTCCATTCAGAATCGCGTATCAACAAGCGCTTAAAAAAACACAAAAATACAAACCTGATTTTCAGCAAAACATAAATTCAAAAATAAGTTTGGGCGCGCCGGGAAATCTAAATCTCAGTTACTATAAAAAACTGCTCCACAGCAAATAAAAATTAAATCCCAACACCACAATCCCGAACAAAACGGCAAAAACGGTTGTGATCTTTTTGTTAACTAATTTGCCCATAATATCTTTTCTCGCGCTGAAAATAATAATCGGAATAAGCGGCAAAGGAATCATGATACTCAAAACAACTTGACTGTAAATCAGTACTTTAAGCGGCTCTATTCCCATTAAAATGGCAACTGTCAGAGGAATGACATTAATCACGCGCGTAATAATTCTTCTAACCCAAAGATTAACTTTAAACCCGACAAGACCGTCCATAATCGCCTGACCGGATAATGTCCCTGTAATGGAAGAAGAAATGCCAGCGGAAAGCAAAGCCAGAGCAAAAATAAAAGCCGCGAAACCGCCAAACAGCGGAATCAAAGTTTTATAAGCCTGATCGAGAGTGGAAACTTCTTTTCCGATTCCATAAAACGCCGCCGCGGCCATAACAACCATCGCCGCGTTAATAAAACCCGCGAGAGTCAACGAAACAACATTATCAACCAAATGAAATCTTCTTAGCGTTTCCTTATCTTTCACTTCAGATTCAATTACTTTATTTTTTATAAGCCATGAATGAACAAAAAGAGCATGCGGCATCACGGTGGCGCCAATCATTCCAACAGCGATAAAAATGGTGTTATGATTCAAAATCGGCTTAACGGAATGAATTAAAATGGAAGAAAAATCGGGGTTTGAAATAATAACCTCATATAAAAAAGCCAGCCCGACAATCGCGACAAAAATAACAAAAGCCTGTTCAAGAACTCTGAATTTTTTTCGAGTTAAAAACAAAATAAGAAGCACGTCGGCGACCCCGATAAGCGTCCCCCACAAAAGCGGGACTCCAAAAAGCAAATTTAACGCCACAATTATGCCAAGAAATTCCGCTAAATCAGTGGCCAAAATGGCCAGTTCGGACAAAATCCAATAAATAAAAATAAGCGCTTTATTTTTTAGCTTTATGCGAACAAGATCGGGCAGAGAATATCCCGCGATCCCAATTTTCCCGGACAAATATTGAAAAAGCATGGCCATTCCGCTGGACATCCAAACCACCCAAAGCAAATCATAGTTAAATTCCGCTCCGCCTCCAATGTTTGTTCCCCAATTCCCCGGATCAATATAGGCAACGCTTACAATCAGTCCTGACCCCATAAACATCCACAACCTTCTGTCAAAAAATCTTAAATATTTTCCCATGCGCGTATAAATGTTAATATATCCTAACATTATTAGTACACCCTACTTTTTCTCTTGTCAAATAAATTTTCTCAATATATACTGAATACAAGGTAAAACTCACATATGGAACAAGAAGATTATTTGGAAACAATATACGAACTTAAAAAAGAATTCGGCCATGTTCGAATATCGGACATAGCAAAAAAACTGAATTTAAGAAAACCTTCCGTAACACAAATGATGCAAAGACTGGATAAAGACGGATGTGTGGTCTACAGGCCATATTTGCCATTAAAACTGACGAAAAAAGGAGAAAAAATAGGAAAAGACATAGGAGAAAAAAGAAGAGTTTTGGAAGAATTCTTCTCCCTCCTTAAAATATCAAACAAAATACGCGAAGAAAACATTCACGGGATAGAACATTCAATGAACAAAATCACTCTAACGAGAATTAAAAAAGTAATAAAATTTTTAAAACATAAAAAATTTA
>JACROX010000023.1 GCA_016214225.1 Candidatus Peregrinibacteria bacterium
AGCTTTATTTTGCAATTGGCTTCTCTCATTCTGACACGCCGCGACAATCCCTGTCGGAATATGAGTGATTCTGACGGCCGAATCGGTCTTATTCACATTCTGTCCTCCGGGCCCGCTCGACCTATAGACATCAATTCGTAAATCTTCGGGATTTATTTTTACGTCTTCGGAAAAATTAATTTCAGGCAAAACCTCAATCAAAACAAAAGAAGTTTCGCGCGTATTTTTTGAATTAAACGGCGAAAGTCTCACGAGCCTGTGAACGCCCGCTTCTCCCTTCAAATATCCATAAGCAAATTCCCCCTTTATAAAAATCGTCGCGCTCTTGATTCCGGCTTCTTCGGCAACCGATTTATCCCATATTTCAGCGGGAAATCCCATACGCTCGGCGTATCTTAAATACATTCTCATCAACATATCGGCAAAATCTTGCGCGTCCACTCCGCCCGTTCCCGCGTGAATTGAAAGAATCGCGTTATTTGCGTCATATTTCCCGCTTAAAAAAGTTTCGATTTCCAGTTTTCTCCAATCTTTTTTCAGAACTTCAACCATCTTTTTAAATTCCTCCGCGCCCTTCAGATCTTTTTCTTCGGAAACATCGTCAATCACGCGGACAAGGCTGTCGCAGTCTCCGACAATTTTTTCCCATGTCGCGATCGACTTCGCGAGATGACTCGCTTTTTGGCTTATCTCCTGCGCCCTTTCGCGATCATCCCAAAAATTCGGATTTTGTATTTCCAAATTAAGACTTTCAAGTTCCTTTTTTTTCGCTGGGAGATCAACATTTTTAAGCCCCATATGAATGAGCTTTTGTGTTTCTTCGAGGTCGGACTTTACTTGATGCATAAAAACGCTTCGATTAAACCCATTATAACACACAAAATGTCCACGGCGTCAAAAATTCTTTCGAACACTGTCTCGCAAGTGATAGGCAAAATATTTATTGCGATTTTAGCGCTTGGCTCCTTGAAAATCGCCACAAATTATTTGTCTCTTCAAGGCTATGGAGAATACGTTGTAATATACGAATTTCTGGCGTTTTTCGGCATTTCCGCGGATCTCGGCCTTTTTACGATCGCGGTCAGAGAGATGGCAAAAGATGAAAAACAAATCCCGAAAATAATAGGCAATGTACTTAGTCTTCGTACTTTTCTTGTAATTTTGACAATGATAGCATCAGTGATAATTGCCTATCTGGTGCCAAAATATCAAGGCACAAGAATCCCGATCGGAGTCGCGATCGCTACAATCACGGTATTTTTTACAATAATAAACGGCACGCTTTCAAGCGTTCTTCAGGTAAAACTTAAAATGCACATTGCCTCGTTCGCGACTGTTTTGGGGAAAGCTCTTTCGGTCGGCGCGATGTTTTATGTTGTCATGTTCGGGTTTCCAAACGACAAGGAAATGGGCTTCTACATGCTGATTATGGCAGGTACGCTCGGAACTTTTTTAATGCTTCTTACGACCAATTATTACGTCAGAAAAATAACGCCGCTCGTCTATCGGTTTGATTTTAATTTTTGGAAAGACGTGTTAATGAAATCCGCTCCATACGGCGCCGCGCTGATTTTAAACACTGTTTATCTTCGCGTCGGATCGCTCCTTCTTTCGGTCATGGTGGGCCAAAAAGAAGTTGGAATTTACGGAGTGGCGACAAGAATGCTGGAAAATTTTTCAATCCTGCCTCTTTATTTCATGAATTCCGTCCTCCCCGTTTTAACGCGGGAAATAGCCAAAAAAAACGAGAAATATAAAAACATAATAAGTTATTCTTTTGATTTTTTGGCGTCAATGTCCATTCCTTTGGTCGCCGGAGGCGTGGTTTTGGCGTATCCGATAGTTTTTATAGTCAGCAATCCGACATTTTTAAGCAGACTTTCCGAAGGATTTTACGGATCGGATATTGCTTTCCAAATTTTAATATTCGCCCTTTTATTCCAATTTTTAAATGTTCTGTTCGCGTTTATTTTAATAGCGGTAAATAAACAGGCGAAACTTCTTTACATAAATTTTTTCTGCGTGCTTTTAAACGTGATCGGAAACGTTATTTTTATTCCTCGTTACGGCATAAGAAGCGCCGCGATGATGAGCGTTATAAGCGAATTATTTATTCTCGTGCTTACTTATGCTTACGCGAAAAAACATCTGAAATTTTCAATAAACTTTTTAAATCTTTTCAAAATTATAATTTCCGCGCTGATAATGGGCGCGGCAATTTATCTTCTTCAACCGATCACGTATAAATACGTTCAAAACTGGAACGTAATATTGCTTGTGCCGTTTGGAATGATTATTTACGCAGGAATGTTGTTCGCGACAAAAGTTGTGAATAAAAACACACTGACACTTTTAAGAAGAGGAGAATCAAGATCGGAGCCGGAACAAATAGGCCCGATTAATTAACCTTTCAATCTCCCCACGGCTTCAACAAATTTCACCCCGCGCTCTTTGTAATTTTTAAACATGTCAAAACTCGTGGCGGCCGGAGAAAGAACTGCCACGCCACCTTTAGATGCCTCCTTAGAAGCCCTTTTCACGGCCTCTTCCAAAGTTTTGCATCTTATGATTTTTGTTGGAGATCCGATTGCGTCTCCCAATTTTTTCCACGCGTCTCTTAAGCATGACTCCATTTCATCGGCGGTTTGACCTATTAAAATAACAGTTGTTAAACTCGGTTTTGTTAAAATTTTTACGGCCCATTCGTCGTAAGAAAGTCCTTTGCTCGCGCCTCCGGCGATAAGAACGGTTGGAACGTCAAAGCTGTCCACGGCCGCCATTGATGGCTCCGGAATTGTTGAAACGGAATCATCATAATATTTCACGCCGTTAACTTCTCGTACAAATTCAAGTCTGTGAGGAAGTCCTTTAAATGTTTTTATTACATCGCGAATATCTTTTGTCTCAACGCCAATTTCTTTCGCGACCGCGACAGCCGGCAAAATATTTTCCAAATTATGAGAACCGATGAGCGCGATTTCTTTAACATCGGCGATTTTTTCTTCTTTCCCACTTTTCGCGTAAAAAATTCCCCCATTCCTCGTAAAAGCCCCATCCTTAACTTCCCCCTTCACGCTCACGAATTTTTTTTCACCTTTGACCAAAGGCAGATAATATTTAACATATTCATAATCTTTATTAAAAACGGCCAAACTGTTTTTTCCCTGATGAGCAAGCAAAGATTCCTTCGCTTGCAAATATTCGTCGCGGTCGACGTGGTAGTCCAAATGATCAACGGTCGTATTTAAAAGAACGGCGAAATGCGGACTTTTTTCCAAATCTTGCAATTGAAAACTCGAAAGTTCCAAAACGGCGAAACTGGTTTTCTTAAGTTTATCCAAAAATTCTATCGCCGGATCGCCGATATTTCCTCCCAAATAAACGTCTTTTTTAGCCTTTTTAAGCATTAAATAAATCAATGTCGCGGTCGTTCCTTTTCCTTTTGTTCCGGTTACTCCGATAACTTTACACGGAGCTTGATCCAAGAAAAAAGCGGTCGAACTCGTAATCGAAACTCTAAGGCCGTCCGTCCCATTAGGACTGCCTAGCTTTAGCTGTGATCCGCCTCCAGCGGAGAACTCCTTTCTATTTTTCGCCGACTGAATAAGAGGATCCAAATACTTTATCCCCGGACTTCTGAAAACAACATCAAAATCCGAAAGCCCGTTTAAATAATCTTTTCCGAGTCTTACGGAAACTCCATCGGGCATCTTTTTTTTCAAATCCACATCCCGATCGCACACCGTTATATTGTCGTATTTGTGTTTTTTAAGATATTTTAAGACCGCCATTCCTTCAGTGCCAAAGCCAAGAATCGCTATTTTACTGTGATTATCCATGGTAATTTGCTGGTAAATAAACTGACTCCATGCTACAATTACTACGGTAAGCGGTCAACAATTGATTATTTTGTAAAAACTAAAAAACGATAATGAATGACAAATTAGAAGAGTGGTTAAGAAGAAATTTGAACGAAGATTCCAGAAATGTAGAGTCGGTTAGTCCTCCACCACAAGGAAATTTCAACAAACACCTGCATAAGCCGAAACATAAATTTCAACAAACACCAAAAGACAAAAGAACCTTTAAAAAACCACAACTTAAAATAATTCCCCTCGGAGGTCTCGATGAAGTTGGGAAAAATATGACAATCTTCGAATATGAAGAAGATATAGTTATAGTGGATATGGGGTTTGAATTCCCAAGTGAAGATTTATTGGGGATTGATTACGTGATTCCTGACGTGAGTTATCTCGAAAAAAATAAAAAACGCATAAAAGGAGTGATAATAACGCACGGACATCTCGACCATATTGGCGGAATTCCTTACTTGCTCCCGCGTTTGGATTTTCCTCCCGTTTATGGCACGCGCTTGACAATAGGGCTTATAGAGCCAAAAATCAAAGAATTTAAATTGGAAAAATTCGCGAAATTAAGAGTCATAAATCCTGAAGAATTTATCAAACTCGGGAAATTTTTATGCAGTTTTTTCAGGGTCGCGCACTCAATTCCGGACGCCGTTGGAATAGTTTTGGGAACTCCCGCTGGAAAAGTTGTTCACACCGGAGACTTTAAATTTGATGAAACTCCCGCGAGAAATGTTAAAAAAGCGGACATTCACAAAATGGAAATGCTCGGACATCAA
>JACROX010000024.1 GCA_016214225.1 Candidatus Peregrinibacteria bacterium
AATTAAAAAAATAAAAGCCGGGACAACCGGAGAAAAAGCTGACGAGTTTTCACGCGACATAATTAAAAAAGCCGGATATGGAGATTTTTATTCACATGCCGGAGGCCATGGGATTGGCTTAGACATACATGAAATACCTTCAGTATCGGAAAAATACAAAGGAAAAATAAAAGTGAATTCCATAATCACAGTCGAACCGGGAATTTATTTACCGAAAGAATTCGGTGTACGAATAGAAGACATGATTCTAATAACAAAAAACGGCAATACAAATATAACTAAAATGCCGAAATGAAATCTCCCCGTGCTTACGCAAGGGGAGATTTCATGCGAGCGCACAGCGCGAGCGCGCAGCAAGGCGAAGAATCCCGGCTCTGCAGGTTCTGAGCCGAAGCGAGCTCTATCAAATAAAAGCCCTTATTGTCAACAGAACCTCCTCAACATTAAACCGATTTTGCATTAAAATCATCACATTCAAAAGTATTTTCAATACAGAAGAGGCTCATGTGTGGAATTTTCGCTTACATCGGACCAAAAACCAACGCGCCAAAAATAGTCATAGAGGGGCTAAAAAAGCTTGAATATCGCGGCTATGACTCATGGGGAGTTGCCTACAAAACAACAGATGACATTGTTATTAATAAGAAAGTGGGAAAGATAGAAGAGATGAAAGAAGGCCCTTGGACAAAAGCAAAATCTTCATTGGCAATGGGACATTCCCGTTGGGCGACTCATGGAGGAGTTACGGAAAAAAACGCGCATCCTCAAGCGACCGAGAATCGAGATATAGTACTGGTCCACAACGGCATATTTGAAAATTATCTCGAAGTAAAAAAACAACTTCAAAAAAAAGGACACAAATTTATTTCACAGACAGATACGGAAGTAATCGCTCATTTGATAGAAGAATACGGCAAAAAATTCTCATTTGAAGAAAGCGTAAAATCAGCCATAAAAAAAATTGAAGGAAGATACGCGATTGTAGTACTCAAAAAAAATGAAAATAAAATAATGACCGCAAGAAAAGGTTCACCATTGATTATCGGCGTGGGCACGCCAAAAAACGAATACTTCATAGCCTCGGATATTCCGGCGTTTCTAAAATACACAAACAAAGTCATTTATTTGGACGATGATCAAATGGCGGTAATCGGAGAAAAATCCATAAAATTCTTGGATATAAAAAAAGATAAAGAAATAAAAAAACGAATAATTAAAATAGATTGGAACGTGGAAAGTTCGGAAAAAGGAGACTTCCCGCACTTCATGATTAAAGAAATTACGGAACAGAAAGATACCCTTACAAAAGCCATAAATCAAGACCCTGAAATAATAGAAAAAGTCGCGCAAGCAATTAAAAACGCCTATGGCGTATACCTTGTGGGATGCGGAACAGCCGGAAAAGTTGGGATGGTCGGAGAATATCTATTCGCGGAAATCGCGAAAAAACACGTAAATTTCGCGTTCGGATCCGAATTTGGAAATTACAAAGATTTCCTCACAAAAAAGACATTAATGATCTGTATTTCTCAATCCGGAGAAACCGCAGACACGCTCGAAGCAATAGAAACAGCAAAGAAAAAAGGAGTAAAAATAGTTTCGATTGTAAATGTCGAAAGTTCAACAATGGCCAGAATTTCAGACATGGTAATACCAATAAAAGCAGGCCCTGAAAAAGCTGTAGCTTCAACAAAAGCCACAACTTCACAAATAGCTATTTTGACATTGCTTGCCTATGCTTGCGATGGCGGAGTCAAAATTGGCAAACAACTTTTAATCACTACAGCAAGCCAAATAAACGACATGTTAAACCCCCGATACGGAGAACATATAATGAAAATCGCGAAAAAAATTAAAAATGTGGAGTCAATGTACATAATCGGAAGAGGTAAAAATTACCCAATCGCTCTGGAATCCGCGATAAAACTTCAGGAAGTTTCATACATACACGCGGAAGGATTCGCGGGCGGAGAATTAAAACACGGCCCGATAGCATTGATATCGAAAAATACGCCTGTGATCGCGCTTGTGGCAAACGATGAAAATAAAAAAGATGTCCTTTCAAACGCAACGGAAGTAAAAGCCCGAGGCGGCTACATAATAGGAGTAAGCCCTGAAAAAGAGGAAGTTTTCGATTTTTGGATCAGAGTGCCAGACACAGGAAGCACTTCCCCGATAGTGAACATTATACCGATACAAATTCTGGCATATCAACTGGCGGTTTTACGCAAAAATGATCCAGATAAACCAAGAAATTTAGCCAAAAGCGTAACTGTAAAATAATGCATGAAAAAAACACAAAAATAGTTTGCACCCTCGGCCCGTCAAGCGATTCCGTTAAAGAAATTTTGGGACTGGCAAAAGCCGGCATGAATGTCGCGCGGCTGAATTTCTCACATGGCACATATGAACATCACTCGAAACTGATAACAAATGTTCATAAGGTCGAAAAAATTTTGGGAATAAGAATAGGGATATTACAGGATCTGCAAGGACCAAAAATAAGAATCGGCCAGTGTCCGAAAGAAGGCATCGAAATAAAAAAAGATGAGAAATTCATACTTTCAATAAAACAAATACAAGCACTGCGGACACACGCACATGGGATTGTAATACCGGTGAGATACAAAGGCATAATCAAGGACGCGAAAAAAAACACGCCGATTCTCATCAATGACGGACTTTTCGAAGCGCTTATTTTAGAAAAAAAGAAAACTGGATTAATTTGCGTGGCAAAAACAGATGGAGTCATAAAAACGGGAAACGGATTAAATTTACCAATGTGCTCAATTTCCGCGCCGGCAATAACAGAAAAAGACAAAGAAGATTTAAAGTTTGGATTAAGCAAACAAGTGGATTTTATAGCATTGTCTTTTGTTAAATCCGAAAAAGACATAAAACAACTTAAAAAATTAACAGAAAATACTCTAAATCCCCCTCAAATAATTGCCAAAGTGGAAAGACATGAGGCTGTAAAACACCTGAAAGAAATTATCAAAACATCAGACGCGGTGATGGTCGCGAGAGGAGATTTGGGCGTAGATATAGCTCCGGAACAAGTCCCGATAGTACAGAAAAAAATGATAAGTTTGGCGAATAAATATGGAAAACCCATAATAACCGCGACACAAGTTCTTCAATCAATGGTAAAAAATCCCACCCCGACAAGAGCGGAAATTTCAGATGCCGCGAACGCTGTTTTCGATCACACTGACGCGATAATGCTCTCAAATGAAAGCGCCGTTGGGAAATATCCCGTAAGAGCGGCTGTAACACTCACCAAGGTGGCGCTTGCCGTCGAAAATGAACTTAAAAAAGATGAAGAATTAAGAAACACTTTTATAACAAAAAGGAATATTAAAGAATCCGACGCCGCATACGAATCGGCATGCGATCTTGCGAGAGAGACAAATTCGGACGCGATAATTGTATTTACAAAAACCGGAGATTTATCAAAACAAATCGCGAAATACAGGATGTACATACCGATAATAACAATCACGGACTCGGAAAAAACAGCCAGAAAGTTAACACTTGTATGGGGTATCAACAAAGTATTTGTAAAAAAATTACCGGAGAATGATTTTAAAAAACAAACAACAATATTAAACTTTTTACAGAGAGAAAAAACATTGAAGAAAGGAAGCAAAGTTATATTGATATTAAAAACAAAGGATAAAAACAACACAATTTCAACACATAAATTATGAGAATTATAGGGATAGACCCGGGAACAACCACTACGGGATTCAGTATTATAGAAACCGAAAATGGGGAAATTAAACTCCTCGATTATGGGTGTATAACAACAAAAACAGGCTTAAGCAAAGGAGAAAAATTAAATCAAATAACAAAAGACTTAAACGATTTAATAAAAAAATGGAAACCCGAGAAAGGCTCGATAGAAAAATTATTTTTTAAGAATAATATAAAAACCGCGATGGCCGTGTCGGAAGCGCGCGGAGTAATAATCCAAAAATTAACGTATAAAAATATAGAATTAAGCGAATACACTCCGTTGGAAATAAAAATGGCGGTATGCGGATATGGAAAAGCTGATAAAAAAATGGTCCAACAGATGGTGAAAATAATTTTGGGATTAAAACAAATACCAAAACCGGATGACGCCGCAGACGCTATCGCGTGCGCGATATGCATGGCAAACAATTTAAGAATGCAACAACAAATCAGCCGATGAATAAATTTCTACTGACACTTTGGATAATAATAATAAGCGGAGGAATATTTATTTCCTACAAGCTCACAAAACCGGAGAGCGCAAACAAAGAAAATCTTGCTGAAATAAAAACACAACAACAACCGGAGAAACAAGACGTCCAAAAAGCAAAAGAAAACAACGCGGATACATCAACGAAATCAGACACTCCAACAAAAAGTTACGCGAGTTACATTCTGCAAGGAGACGAAGATTTAAAAAACAACAATCTTGCGTCCGCGATAGGCAACTATTCTTCAGCCACAGACTTAAAACCGGATTCAACAGACGCATTTTTAAAATTGGGGAAAGTATATTTATCACTCAACGATCCGCAAAAAGCGAAATCGGCATTCCAAAAAGTTGAAAAATTATCTCCGCAATTAATTGAGGCAAACCTTGGGATTGCCGAGTCATACCTGAATTTAAGAGACATTGAAAGCGCGAAAACCATAATTTGGAAAATGGATAAATCAAACCCGAATGTAAAATATTACACCGGAATTATTTTAATTCTTCATAAAGATTTCGCGGGAGCAAAAAAACTTTTCACGGAAATTTCAGAAGACGCATCGCAAACACAAACCTCGGGAATAAAAGAAAATTCACAAGTGTTCCTCGAAGCCTATAAACTCTTTTCATATTTTAAAGAAGGAGAACAAATATTTTTAGAGACACTGCTCGCAAAATCTCTTACTGAAATAGGACAGTTTGAATCATCGATTCCCCTGCTGTACGACGTGATAAATCAGAAAAACAACTATCGCGACGCATGGACAATTTTAGGCTACGCGTATTTGAACACAAACAAAATTCAAGACGCGATAGACGCTTTTTCCCAAGCGGAATCATTATATCCGGAAAAGCCTCAAACCTTATTTTTTCTCGGACTCGCCCACTACGCAAACAACGATATCGATAAGGCGATTCATTATTTGGAAAAAGCGAAAGAATATGGATTTGAACCTAAAGAAGAAATTGAATTAAAACTTGGAGACATTTATTTACTCAAGAAAGATTACTCAAAATCAGCGGAACAATATGAAAAAGTCGTATCTCTAAATCTAGCCAACGTTGATATTTTTGTAAGAACGGCATGGATATATATTGAGAAACTCAAGGATCCCGAAAAAGCACTGGCGGTAGCCTACAAATCATTGGAGAAATATCCTTCAGATTCAATGAGCTATAACCTTATGGGATGGTCTTTGATAGCAAAAGGAGAATTTGAAAAATCAAAAGATTATCTTAACAAAGCAATCCAAATGAAGCCGAATTTTGATGCCGCGTATTTAAATTTCGGCTGGCTTATGGAAAAACAAGGACAAGTGGATATGGCAAAAGAATATTATAAAAACGCGTACACTTTGGGCGCGGGCAATGCGATCAGCCTGCTTGCCACAAAAAGACTTGAAGACATAACGAACAAAGAACTTAAAACTTACAAATTTCAAACGGATATTTCATCCCTAAAAACCCCATAACAAAACAATATATGACAATTTTCTCTTCAGCCCTAATCTTCATAACAGGAACAATCATCGGAAGTTTTTTAAGCGTAATAATTTACAGGATAAAAACAAAACAAAAAGGCATAATTTTCAGCAGATCAATGTGCCCTCACTGCAAGAAAAAACTAAAATTCAGATATTTGGTCCCGATACTAAGCTGGGTATTTTTGGGAGGCAAATGCGGGTATTGCAGCAAAAAAATATCAACTCACTACATCGCGCTGGAAATAATTTGCGGAACATTATTTTTAGCGATTTTTTTAAATTATAATTTTCTTGAACAAGTTCAAAACATAGTGGATTTCAGCCTGTCTTCTTCCTCTATAAATTATCAAACATTTGAAATATTTTTATTTTACATAGTAGAGTTTTCATTTTTGATGGGAATATTTTTCTACGATTTACTACATAAAGAAATACCGGATTCACTTTCACTGCCGGCAATCGTCATAGCCATCGCGGGAGGATTACTTTTAAATACGGTAAGTCCGCTAAACATGCTTATAGGAGGAATTATACTATTTGGATTTTTCGCTTTGCAATTTTTATTATCAAGAGGCACATGGATCGGCGGAGGAGACTTAAGGCTTGGAGCGTTAATCGGTGTCTTGCTCGGATGGCAATATGGAATTATCGCTTTAGTAAGCGCATATATCCTCGGCGCGCTCATGAGCATAGTTCTTATTGTAAGAGGAAAAATTACAAGAAAATCAACGGTTGCTTTCGGCCCATATCTCGTAACGGGAACATTGATTGCATTTCTTTTTGGAGAAAGGATACTGTCGTTCTATCTGGACACAATGATTATTTAACGGACTTTCCCTGATTTTTAACAGCTTCAGCGGCTTGCGCGATTTTTTCTTGATCCCCCAAATAATAATGTCTT
Source organism: Candidatus Peregrinibacteria bacterium (assembly GCA_016214225.1). Classification (GTDB taxonomy): domain Bacteria; phylum Patescibacteriota; class Gracilibacteria; order UBA1369; family LOWO2-01-FULL-3; genus JACROX01. The sequence goes on from JACROX010000024.1 coordinate 6,614, forward strand.
ATAGGTTTTAAATTTTCATCAAGTTCATATATCAACGGAACTCCCGTTGGAATATTCAACTCAACAATTTCTTCGTCGGAAATATTATCCAAATATTTAACAAGCGCTCTCAAACTGTTTCCATGAGCAACGATCAAAACTCTTTTACCAATCATAACTTCAGGAACAATTTCAGATTTCCAGTAAGGCAAAAATCTCTCAACAGTATCCTTTAGACATTCCGTTAAAGGAATCTCCTCTTCATTTAAATCCTTATATAAAACATCTTTTCCGGCATATCTTGAATCATCCTTGCCCAAAGAAGGGGGACGTATATCATAACTTCGCCGCCATATCATAACTTGTTGTTCTCCGTATTTTTCAGCAATTTCAGCCTTATTCAAACCCTGCAACGCACCATAATGCCTCTCATTCAGCCTCCACGATTTTTTAACGGGGATATCCGTTTGCCCCAATTTCTCAAGCACAATATCCATTGTATCGATAGCTCTTTTCAGAACGGAAGTAAAAACAACATCAAAAACAAAGCCTTCTTTTTTCAAGACATCACCCGATTCTTTTGCCTCTGCTGTCCCCTTTTCGCTCAACCCGACATCAGTCCATCCGGTAAAACGATTCTCCTTGTTCCACACGCTTTCCCCATGCCTGATTAAAACAATCTTATACACGATATAATTCTTAACACAGCATATGGTATTTTTCAACAATGTCTGATAAAATCGGCGTCATGAAAGCAGTAATACTCGCAGGTGGAGGCGGAACAAGACTCTGGCCTCTCTCTACGGAAGAAAAACCAAAACAGTTTCAACGCCTTATCTCGGATAAGACAATGATTGAAGAAACGATGGATTTGATGGATTTTTTGAAACCCGAAGATATCTACATAGCGACAAACAAAAATCACGTTGGCCTGATAAGAGAACTTTGTCCAAAAATTCCCGGAGAAAATATAATAATTGAACCGGCGTTAAGAGATACTGCTTCATGTATCGGACTCGCCTCTTTGATAATCGCGCATCGTCATCCTAATGAAGTTGTGTCCATAATTTACACCGACTATTTAATAAAAAACAAAAAAGAACTTTCCGAAAAACTGCGAATCGCGGAAAAGATAGCCAAAAAAGAAGGGTTTTACCCGGCGGCGGGGATCCTTTTTGATCTGGGGGTTTCAA
>JACROX010000026.1 GCA_016214225.1 Candidatus Peregrinibacteria bacterium
ATTCCAAGAACGCTGATAGAAAATGCAGGGCTTGATCCGATTGACATAATGACAGAGCTGAAATCAGCCCATGCAAAGAAGCAAAGATGGGCGGGAATAGACGTATTCACAGGCAAAATAAATGACTCATGGAAACGCGTCAATCTTATCATTTCCCGATTTTTGGGCAAGATGGAGATGACCCTTTTATTTTTGTAGGGCTTCTCCAACTTTTATCCATTTCTCGTTGAGAGATTTTATATGAAGTTAAAAGTTTACGCAAGGTTTTTTCAAACGGACCGATTTTCTCGCTACTTGTTCAATAGGGAAAATCTTGACACGCTAAGAAAATTTTTAGCTCCTGACCGTCGCAAAATTTTCTTGCGTGTCATCCTTCGCCTACACTCAAGACTCACGGAGCTCGCTTGAGTTCCGGCTGCGGACCGATTTTCTCGCTATTTGTTGACAATTTTAATATTTCAGATAGTATTGCCAAGCTTTAAGATTAAAAATCATTTATGGCGAAAGGAAAAAGTCAATATTGCACGTGGTTTTGCGGCGATTGTAAGCGAGCTAATGATATTAGCTATTATGATAAAAGAAGAAATGACGAGGTTGTTAAGGAGGTGAGTAAATTCTGTCCTCAATGCAGAAAACATACTGTTCATAAAAGGAAAGACACAAAAAAGGGAAACTAGAAATTTTGATTTTAATCTGTTTTCTGGTAGGATTTCTTGGTATTTAACTTTTTCCATATGAAGTTTAAAAAATGTCTTGCAGGTTTGTTTGCGGTTCTTTTTACCGTGTTATCTTTTTCCGGATGTAAGTGGTTTTCAAAAGAATTCAGTCCCGAGAGTGCTTTGCCAAAAGATGCCGTATTTGTTCTATCTGTGGATCATTCCGATAAAGGACAGGCTGAAAATTTGGATAAATTTGTGGAGAGTTTTCCGGATTCCGGATTTAGAAAGCAGATACTTGCCAGTTCGAATCTTGAAAATGACTTAAAGGATTCAGGGCTGGATTATGAGAAAGATTTTAAGCCTTTATTTCAAGGAAAATGGAAAGTTGCGTTTGGCGCGTATTTCCCAAGCGCGGAGGTCGGCTTGGAGCCGAGGGTGGTTCTTTCCGGATGGTTTGATGACGAAGAAAAGTTGTCCAAGGTTTTGGACGCGTTCGCGGCTAAAAATAATGGTTATAAAAAAGCTGAAGGAGTTAAATATTATGATACAAACGATGGGTCGCGAGTGGTTGTTGATGGTAATAAATTTTTTGTCGTTAACAAACAGGATCAATTTGAAAGCGCGCTGAAGAGATTTAATGGAGACGAGGAAGGATTTAAGAATGAATACAAAAGTGGGATTGTTTCCGTGTTTTTGGATCCGGTAAAATTGGCTCCCCTGTTTGATAAAGTTTTTTCCGGTTATGGGAAAAATATGTTTGTCGGAAATGTTTTTTTCGACATATTGAAGCTTGGAAAAAATGTTTATGGATCTGTGTTTATTGAAGAAGGCGGACTGAAAGTATCGAGCAATATTACGCTTGGCGATGATAAAGATTTAATCGAAAAGTTTTTTCCGAATAAATCTTACAAGGTTGGTATCGTCGATAAGGTTCCCGGAAAAGATTTGATGTTTTATCTGGAAGAATCAAGTCTTGGATCCAACCTTAAACGTATTTTTGATTTGGTTCAGAGAACTTACAGCATGTATGATGAGGTTTTGGACGCGGTTTCCGGGATATCGGGAAGCGGCAGAGGAGACACTGAATCATTGTTTAATTCGCCTTATGCGATTTCAATTTCCGACGGAGAGGTATTTCCCTCGATTGGAGTTTATTTAAAAGTTGACGACAAAGGCGCGGAGGTCGCAAAAAGATTATCCGCGGCCATGAGCTCTTATGTTGAAGATTTGCTAAAAGGATTTGCCGTTAAAGGGTTTGATAAATTTATCAGGAAAGAAAATGTTCTTGTGAACGGCGGAGGTGTTTATAAAGTATATATTGATTTTGCTTCCGCTCCAAAAGAACTCATTGATACTTATGCCGCGACTATGCCCAATATTGATTTTAAAAATTTAAAGCTTGAATTTTATTATGGAGTAACCGGAGATAATATTTTTGTTATCGCTCTTTCTCCTGATTTTGATAAAGCTTATGGAAAGGACACTATTTCTAAATATTATTTATATAAAGAGGCTGTTGAAAAACTGGAAGATTTTTCGGGATATAGGGTTATGTTTTTGGATCCCGGAAAATTTGTGGAATTTGCCGATAAAATTCTAAAACTTTCCGGAAATCCCAGATTTAACGATAAGCTTCAATTTTTGGATCTTGCCAAAAAATTTGTTGCGCCTGTGAAATATTTTGTCATTACGTCTAAAATAGGAGGGAATTCTCTTTTGGGCGGATTCTTTTTGGGGGTTGATGTTAAAAAATAGAAAATCTTCAAAGGACTAGCTGATCGAAGGATTCAGCGGTTGCTGTTGACAATAGCTTGTTTTCTGTTAACATAAACTCCTTTTTGCAATTATATGTAATTATATGGCGGAAGTTCCACAAAATTTTAGGAGAATGCGGGATAGAGTTGTTGAGGCTGGTAAGCTGGTTGAGGAATGTGAGGATGGTTTTGTTGATAGAGTTGTTGGTGTTCTTGTGGAATCGCAAGGAGTTGATTTTAATGATGTTTCCGCGGTTTTAGACGTAATGCATAGGATGAGAAAGCTGATTAAATTGTGTGTTACAGGTGCTTATAGTGATTCCGGATTGATGGAGGAGATTGCCCCTTTTGATGAAAAGAGCTGGAAGGACGCGGAGAAATTGGGGGTGGATATTTCGTTGATTAAAGCTCTCGCGCGTCAGATTTTTGTTTCTTCAAAGGCTAAGTCGGGAGAAAAAATTGTTATCGAAAGTTCAGTTGTCGGTCGTGAAATAACCGATGAATTGGTTCGTATATGCCGCAGCGAGGGAGTTGATTTTGAATTTGAAGTTAATGAGAAAGATGGATTTGATAAAGTTTTAATTGATAGGCTGGATGAAGATGGTGTTAAAGCATTGGGTGATTTATATGTTTCTCTTTTTGAAGAGGTAAGTGAGAAAATTGCTGTCAGTTCTGTTCCAAATCAACAGCCATCCGTTGAAAAAAATACTTTGTATAGGCAAATTTTAAGACCTTTGGGGGAGAGAATTATGAATGGGACTTTGGATTATGTAATGACAATTGTGCCTACGAAGAAGGACGCGGAGTTTGACGGCATGGACTATCAAGATTATTTGAAGCTCTATTTTGAAGCATGCGAGCAGCCTTGGGAAGAAATCAGAAAGGCTCAACAAATTTTAATTGATAAATTTGATAAAGCGAATGAACTCCGAATTACAAATGATGACGGTACCAATATTACGATGAACATTACAGGTCAAACTTTTGCGAATAGTGTTGTCGGGAAAAATATCCCGGGATCGGAAATATTCAGTTCTCCTCTAAAAGAAGGGGTGAATGGAGTGATTGTCGCGAAAGGAAAATTTTTCCAAACCATGATCGGAATTGTTGAAGATTTAAGATTTGTTTTTAAAAATGGAAGAATCGTGGAATTTTCTGCCAAAGACGAGGAGCAAACCGCGCGTCTCGCGCAAATTATTACCATTGACGATAAAGATGGTGAGGGAACAAGGTTTTTGGGAGAGATTGGTATAGGCACAAATCCTCGACTAAGCAGGCAGTTTGTTAATCCGTTACTTAATGAAAAAGTTGGCGGAAGTTTTCATGTGGCTATCGGTTCGTGTTATTCGTTTGATATGTATGATGGTGTTCCCGTTAATTTGCAAAATGGGAATAAAAGCGCGCATGATATTCACTGGGATGTTACAACAATGCTTAAAGGGAAAGGTGGTAAGATGTGGCTGGATGGCGAGCTTGTTCAGGATAATGGAGAGTGGCTTGTTCAGGGAACGGCTGTTTTGAATGATGGATGGGCTGTTTTGCCGAGGGAAGAAAGACCGGAGTGGTTTAATAAAACTTTGGATTAAATATATGAATGAAGGCGTGCCAAAATTTGAGGATTTTGATTCCGGGAAGGAGGATGTTGCCTTGCTTGGCAGGCTTGATCGGTGGAGAGGGAATGTTGTTACGCGATTACCCGATGGCAATAATTCGGATACTGCTGTTTTGGTTGACGGGGAACTTCCATATGTAAGAACTGAGAACTTTGGATGTATTGGCGGGCTGAGTGCCGCCATATGCGATGAATTGCCTGGCTTGGAACTTGGAGATCCTTCAAAATATGCGGGTAAATTTGCCGGATTTTTTAATGAGATTTTAAGGATTTTTAAGTTTCATTTTCGTTTAGCTGATGACTTGTCCGATTATCATAATGTTGATGTTTTGAAGAGGGAAGTTTTGCCGGGACTTGAGAAGGCTTTACAAAACTTTTTGGCGGCCGAATCGAATATCGTTTTTAGGAAATTGGTTGAAACAAGGAGCGCGGTTGATGATGTTTTGAGGAGGTATGTTTCAAGCGACGCTAACTCTCCATGCGGTTATCATAAAGACCTTTTTAGAGAAAGCATGGACAGGCTGCGGAAAACGTATGAAGCATATGATGAAGTTTCGAGATATGTTCTTGAGTTACGCGCGCTTGTTGATATGGCTGCTTTTAAAAAGAAAGGTTTGGATGCTTTAAACAGTCAGGCTGTGAGTTTTCATTATAGTGGTACTTTTGATTTTAATAATCATTATCTCGATGTTGTTAATGAAGAAATTTCTGGAATCATGAATGAGCTTAAAGTTGTTATGGGCGATATCGGGGTGGTGTTTTTGAGCATTCAGCGATGTCTTGCCGATGCTGTTTAGAATATTGTGTCTCTGATGTCAGGGTCTATCATTTCATAGCCCCATAGCGGATCCCAAACTATTTCGACATAAACTTTTTTTACGCCTTTGAAGTTTTTTATCGTGTCTTCAACTTGTCTTATTATGTACGGTCCGACCGGACAGGCTGGAGTTGTCAGCGTCATGAGTACTTGCGCGACTCCTTCTTTTGTTATGTCTACGCCATAAATTAGTCCAAGGTCTACAATCCCCATGCCCTGTTGGTTATTATTTTCTTTTGCTTTTTTTGTCGGCATTTTTTTGATTGTTAACTTGATATGTTATGGCGGCTCTTTTTGCCGCGGCAAGACCTAGAAGCGCGCATTTCACGCGGGCCGGGCTTATTGGAATATTTAGCATTGAGAAAATTTCTTCATTGCCAATTTTTTTAATTTGTTCGAGGGATTTTCTGATTAATTTTCCCGAAAGCATTGACGCGCTCGCCTGACTTATCGCGCATCCCGATGTTTTGATTCCGACTTTTTCAACTTTTTCTTTTTTGTCCAATTTTAAATCCATCGTAATTTTATCTCCGCATAAAGGATTGCATTCTACTACGGTTACGGACTTGCTTTTTAGTCTTCCGCTGTTTCGCGGATTTTTAAAATGGTCCAAAATTATTTCCGAATAAATGTCCATTATTTAAATATTTTTAACACGTGTTTCAGCGCTTTTTCGGCGCGGTCGATATCGTCTTCCGTGTTGTAAAAATAAAAACTCATTCTTGCCGTTCCGGAGATATTCAGGGATTCCATTAACGGCTGACAGCAATGATGTCCCGAGCGTATAGCGATGTTTTCCTCGTTGAATACCGAGGCTATGTCATGAGGGTGAATTCCCTCGATCGTGAAAGAAAAAACAGGTCCTGAGTTTTCGGTATTTTCAGGTGAGTATATTTTTACTTTCGGATATTTGGAAAATTTTACTTTCGCGTATCGGAGTAGTTTTTTGTCGTGTGTTTCAATATTTTTTAGACCTGTTTTTGTTAGATATTCAAGCGCTTTCCCAAACGCGATTACATCCGCGATGTTTGGCGTTCCCGCTTCAAATTTCCACGGAATACCGTTCAGTACGATGTTTTTATATTCAACCGATTTGACCATGTCTCCGCCATAGAGGAATGGAGGCATTTTTTCGAGCAGTTCCTTTTTCCCGTAAAGGATGCCGACTCCCGTCGGTCCCAGCATTTTGTGCGCCGAAAAGGTTAAGAAATCGCAACCCAATTTTTGTACGTCCGTTGCTTGATGCGCGACCGATTGAGCGCCGTCGATAAGCACGCGCGCGTTTATTTTATGAGCTTCTTGAATGATTTTTTTTATGTTTGGGATTGTTCCCGTTACGTTTGACATTCCCGTCACGCAAATAAGTTTTGGTTTTTTCTTAAGCAATTGTTGATAAGCGTTCATGTCGAGTTCATA
>JACROX010000027.1 GCA_016214225.1 Candidatus Peregrinibacteria bacterium
TTATAATTTTCACGAACCTTATCGGGACTTTCCTTAAAATATCCCTTATCTATAAGACTGTTAAAAAGTTTTTCCTTAATCGTAGGAAGCTGTTTATAAAAACTATTCGCCAATTTACTCATCTTAACTTCTTTCACGGCTTGCTTCCCTCCGGTGAAAACGGAATCAAAAACTTTTTTCTCAAAATCATCCAAACCACCGTTATCTTTAAGTCTGACAAATTTGTAATCGGATTTTTTAAACCACCAAAAACCGGTTGATCCCAGTTGTTCAATTTTAAGATAACCCTTAACGGCAAGATTGATAATCGTCGCGGTAATATCATGCATATGAGCGACATCATCATAAATCGCCCCAACTTCTCCCGGAGTTAAATTTTCCGGAGCTTCATAAATAGGCATTATCACGCCATTCCCGCGAGGATCTCTCCCCTTTTTCCACCACAAAAATAAAATAGAAATCATCCCGACAATAAAAAGAAAAATTGGAAGATAAGTGTCTATAATGATGGCAAAAATCTTAGGCTTCAATTCAAGAATAACGGTTTGCTTTTGCCCGCCGGAAAAACTCGCGGAATAAACATCACTTCCATACTTGAATGAATCGGCCAAAATTTCATGCTTATCTTTATTTAATCTGATCTTTAAAGGCAAATGATTAAAAGTGTCCTGCCCGTCCACATAAAGTGAAACATTCTCCTGAAGTTCAGATGGATCGCCTTTCACATAAACTTCGGAAGGCAAATCAATAAGCCCTTTTTTAATACTAACAACACCGGTAAACCCATAATCGGAATACAAAACATCGTTGGTTTTAATGACATATTTGGGACCATCCAACTTTTTAAAAGAACATTCCTGCGATTTCGAACCGAAAACTCCCGTATAACAAGTCGCGTTCATTAAATCGCCTCTGTTTTTGGAAATTTCCTCAGCCAAAGAAAACGTCACGGAGGCATTTTCTATACTAACCGACCAATCATTCCCCGTAACATTCCAATAGAGTTCATCATAAGAATCAAATCCATTTATAATCCCGTCGACTTTATAAGAAATATAATACCAATGCTGGCCGGAAATCGTCTTATTCGCATCTCCGATTTTAAAGTCTCTGTAAGTATCAAACCCGCTAACCCCATAATTATACGCATTGCCATTCTCATCCGTAACTTTAAAATCTCTAAAATTAATAAAAACTTTATCACCGTTTTCAGTCCCTCCGTAAACGGTGGGAATACTTCTAAAAATTCCATGACGTTCATTATCCCCAAAATCATACAAAATCTTTTCTTCCACATTTATTGAAGCATCCTTATTTATAACAACATCAACATCAAAATTTTTTATTTTTTCTTCAAAAACGCTTGCGCTCGCGAAAAACAAGCTAATGACAAGAGAGAAAATCACCGACAAAAACAACTTTTCAAGAAACCTCATAATACATAAAGATTATTTTTAAATAACGTCACGGCTATACTACCACAAATTTTAAAAGCAAAGAAACACACGCGGACTCGTGTCAACATTTTTTCATAACTTCCCCTTTTCACTAATCCGACCCTCTGATAATATTATAAGCACCCACTATATATTGTGCTCCGCCTTGCGGGACAACGCTATATGTAGGAATATCCTCATTCCTGTGGGCAATGTTCGTTTTGTAGGTGTCAGACGCTTCCTCTTCCCTATCTCTTAATTTTTCCATTCTATGTCTCCAATCAAAAAAATCAAAAAAAGAAACGGTGAAGTCGCGGATTTTGACCAGAATAAAATAACGGAAGCGGTATGGAACGCGGCAAAATCGGTTGGAGGAGCCAATAAAGAACTGGCGACACAAATATCAAACCAAGTTTCAGCCGTACTGGAAGTATTTTTCAAAGACGAAAATAACATTCCGACAGTTGAACAAATACAAGATTTGGTTGAAAAAATTCTTATAGAAGGAGGCCACGCGAAAACAGCAAAAGCTTACATTTTATATCGTGCGGAACACAAAAATCTCCGCAGTACTCAGACTGATATTTTAAATGGAAGAACGACAAAACTTCCATTTTCAACAAACGCGCTTCGCGTACTTGCCGGAAGATATTTGCAGAGAGATGAGAACGGAAATCCAACGGAAACTCCCGAAGAAATGTTCGATCGTGTCGCAATCGCGCTCGCTCAAGTGGAAAAAATTTACGGAAAAAGCGATAAGGAAATTGAAGAGTACGCGGAAAAATTTAAAGATATTTTATACAATTTTGAATTCATCCCGGCAGGCAGAACTTTAGCCAACGCGGGCGGAAAAACAAAACTCGTGGCAAATTGCATAGTCCTGCACTTTGAAGACAGCATGACGGGAATATTTGAAACACTGAGAGATGCCGCATTGCTTCAACAAGCCGGATCGGGACTTGGATTTCCATGGCACTTACTAAGACCGGCCGGAACAAGAGCATCAACAACACAGGGAACAGCTTCAGGCCCGGTATCATTTTTAAGAGCTTACAATGAATCTTTTGGTGTAATCAAACAACAGGGCAGACACGGCGCGAACATGGGAGTAATGAGGGTGGATCATCCGGATATTTTGGAATTTATAGAGTCAAAATGGGAAGAAGGATCGCTGTGCAATTTCAACATTTCCGTCGGATTAACGGATGAATTCATGCAACAGGTAAAAAGCAATTCAAAAGATCCTTGGCTATGTGAATACAAAGGCAAAAAAATGAAACCAAGAAGAGTAATAAGAAACAAAAGAGGATCATTCCTGGAAGCGATAGACGAAACAATCACAGCTCCGGAATTGATGGATAAAATCATAAATGCCGCATGGAGAAACGGTGAACCCGGAGTTCTTTTCCCAGACGCGGCAAACGAAACAAACCCGGTTCCTGCACTCGGAAGACTCGAATCGACAAATCCATGCGGAGAACAATGGTTGCACGATGGCGACGTATGCAACCTCGGCTCAATCAATTTAGCCAAATTCGTCAAGGATGGAAAACTCAAAGAAGAGGAATTAAAACACGCGACAAGAATGGCTGTAAGAATATTGGACAACGTGATTGATTTATCAGACTTCCCTGTGGAAAAAGTAAACAAGACATTCAGGAACAATCGAAGAGTAGGTCTTGGAATAATGGGCTTTGCCGACATGCTCTATCAAATGAACATCGGATACAGCTCGGAAGAAGGCATTGATCTGGCAAGAAAAGTCATGAAAACAATAAGCGATACGGCTGATTCATATTCAACGGAAATAGCGGAGAGAAAAGGCTGTTTCCCAAATTGGGGAATAAGTATTTTTGGGCCAAAAGGAAAAAACATCAAACGCAGAAATTCGGCATTAACCACAATAGCTCCAACAGGATCAATCTCTATGCTTCTTGATTGCAGTTCGGGAGTGGAACCGTTTTTTGCCCTTGCTTACTCAAAAGAAGGAATGGGGGGACAAAAATTTTCTTATTTAAATCCATTTTTGGAAGCAAAATTAAAAGAGCACAATATCTATACGGATGAGGTAATAAAAGAAATAGAACAAACGGGAACAATTCAACACATAACGGAAATTCCGGAAGAAGTAAGAAAAGTATTCGTAACTTCAATGGATATATCCGCAGACGATCACATTAAAATGCAGGCAGCATTCCAAAAGTACATAGACAACAGCATAAGCAAAACAATAAACTTTCCAAACAGCGCGACACGAGAAGACGTAAGAAAAGGCTACTTGTTGGCATGGGAACTAAGACTGAAAGGATGCACGGTTTATCGCGACGGAAGCAGAAAAGAACAAGTTTTGAACTTAAATAAAGAAGATAACTTCAACGACGAGCCAATAAAAGTTGATACAACTCAAGATAAAAAAAACTTTGAAGAAATTATCCTCCCTCCAATCATATCGGACGCGGAAAAAATGAGAGATCATGTCTCATTAAGTAAAGCGGAAATCATAAAAAGTAAAAAATGTCCGGAATGCTCTTCTTCAATACAAATAGCGGAAGGATGTATGCTTTGTTTAAACTGCGGATTCTCCGCTTGTGCACTATAAAAAAAGCTGGCTGTTCCATATTTAACGTCAGCTTGACTTTTTTAGGGAAATATTATAGATTAAGGCCTCGTGCCCTATAAATATTTTTTTATTTACAAAAAAATAAATGCAAAATCAAGAAGAAGCTAAAATAAACACTATCGATCAAGACATAGATGAAGACAAAAAACCGGAAAAGACTGACACTTCGCAAAAAATTGATAAGAGTAAATTAACTCCGGATGAAATTCAAAGAAGCGACAGAAACGAGCTAGAAATTGACAGATAGTCAGAGACAGAACAAACTATGCCGCCGCCGCGACTGCGGAATTGAACAAATTGGTTACCGCTACTTCAAAGGAGGGAAATATCATCGACGCAAGGCAGTACAGAGCATACAAAGAAAAGATTAAAGATACGGAGAGCGCGGACAAAATGAAAGATTTACTTGAAGAAATTCAAGAACTTCCGTCCAAAAAACAGGAGGCGGCCCAAAAAGACGCGGAAGAATCAAAAGAACTTGATCCAAATTCACCGGAACTAATCAGATTCCAAAAAGAATTCAACTCGATATGCGATAAAAACAGCCATCTCATAGGAGAAGGTGAATTGGACGGATTCAAAGCTTGGTTTTCCGAAGAGATAAAAAATACTCCAACGATTAAACATGCGAAAGAACTTATAAAACGGCTTGAGGGAAAAGAAATAAGAGACAAAGGAGGCCTGGCTCCGAGAAGAGAAGAATATCAAAAACTTGAAAAACTTTTTCAAAAATATGGAATAAAAGACCCTCAAGAGTCGGAGTGGATAAAGAGAGAAGGATTTAGCGAAAGACAATCTTTCAGAAAAAATGCCGAAGAAATGGAAGATCATTTAAGGGAACAAAAAGACACGGGCTTTTATTCAAAAGAGGTTATACAAGAAATAATGGGAGACATGCTCATGGCAAAATCCCCCGTGGATCAAAAAAGAATGCTTGTGCTTGCTAAAAACACCGCGCGTATGGAGTCGGAAAGTTTCACCCATTTGGACGCGAGAATAACAGTGGGAGGTAAAAACATCAGAAAATTAAGCGCGAAAGGAAAAAAACAACTGATTGATTATTACAAAACATTATCCATGGATAAAAGAGAGGAAAATGTCCGCAAATGGCCGAAATTTATTGAAGAAGAAGGCAAACTCGCGAAAGAACTTGAAGATATATACAAAGACAATCCGGACGAATTAAAGCTTGCTTTGGACTCGTTTGAAACAATGGATTTTGAAGAGAAGAAAGCGGCGTTAAAAATGCACGGGGAATTGGTCAAAGAAACCACGGATAAAACGGAAAGAGAAAAAACATTAACGATAGAAGCGGCTCACGCCAAAATAGACGAAGCCGCAAGAGAAAATATTATCGCCAAGGGAGCGGATAAAACACAGGGAAGATATAAAAAATTCTTTGACACGGAAAGCAAATTCAAAGATAAAAAAACAGGCAAACCGGGAAGCTTAGAGGAACTGAAAAAAGCTTACGAAACTTTGATAAGCGACACTCCGAGCGAAAAATATAAAAACTTAAAAGGATACGAAGTGCGCCGAGATAAATACAACGCGAACCTCAAGAAACTGGAAGAAATGGACCCAACCCTAAAAGATAAAGACATAGATGAGTGGCAGGGAAAATACGATTCGGAAGGATGGTCAAAACGTACGGAAATAAACGAAGAATTGAAACGGGAGATAGAAAAAGCAAGAATTGAAAGAAAAACAGAAAGAGACATGGAGAAAAAATCAGGACTTACAAAGGCGGAAAAGGAAAAAGCAAAAAGAGAAAAACCGGAATTGACCGCGACGATAGAAAGCGTAACAGAGCTTTTACAGGACGATCAAGGAGCTGAGGCAATGAAAGCTTTGTTGAAATACAATGAAAGCGATCCGGACAATCCAAAAATACTTTTCTGGATGAAAACGGTAGCAGAATACATGAAAGAATTTGGAAGCGATAAAAAACTTGAAGAGAACATGGAAGCAAAAATAGACGAGGAGCTGGAGGACATGATGTCCTCGGACGCGACATTAAAAGAAGATTTGGAAGAACAAAATTTAATGAATCTAAACTTACAAGGAGCAAAATTAAGTGAACATTTGCACGATAAAAATAAATCGGCACAGGAAAGGTCCGAGGAAGAATCATTGGACAGAGTTGACGCGGGCTCACTGGAGGCGGAATTAACGGAAGATTATTACGCGCAAACAGACGATTCTCATGTTTTAAATAAAGAAAAAACCGGAGAAGAAATTGTGGAAATCCAATTCGATGAAATGGACATGGATAAAGAAGAAAGAACCGACGTTAAAGAAAAAACCTATAAGAAACAGACAAGATTAACAACCAAAGAAGGATTTGCGCACACAAGCCTACTTGATAAACATGGAAAAGAAATTTCGGCGGAACAAGCCGAGAAAGTGGAACAAAAAGGCGATCTGGAAGAAATAGAAGATGACATGACGGATAAAGTGAAAAACAAAATAAATACAAAGACGGGACATTTGGGAGTAAATATTTTTGATATAAACAGCGAAATAGCGGCAAAAAGAAAAGCAAGAGCCATAATAGACAAAGAAATAGAAAAGAAAATTGAACATGCCGCTTAAGCCTTGCGCCGCGAAACAAAAAAAACAAGACAAGCATAATAAATAAATATCCATGGACCCGATTTAATTTCCAAGGATATTTCAGCAAAAGACAAACCGGCAAAAAATTCCACAAAGAAAATCATGATTCTAAGGATTAAATATCCAAAAAATCCAAACACACCACCAATCACGTCGGAAAAAAAACTCAGATATCCCGCAAAAAATCCAAAAAACATAGAAACTGGAACCAAAGGCAAAACAAATAAATTGGCCAACGGAGCGACCAAACTGAACTTTCCAAAACTCACAACAATCAAAGGGAAAGAAACAATTTGCGCGGACAATGTGATTAAAATCAGATCTTTAATGCCCAAAATTCCCGATATATTTTTAAAATAATGCCCAATGACAGGCGACAAATAAACAAGTCCGATCGTGGCTAAGAAAGAGAGCTGAAACCCGGCGTCATACAAAACAATTCTCGGATTTATCGCGATCATGACAAAAACAGCCGCCGCCAAACTGCTCAACACAAAATATTTTCTACTAAAAAGTGCCGCAATAATATACAAAGAACCCATAATGGCCGCGCGAACCACTGAAGCCGTTAATCCGGTTAAAATTGAAAATAAAAATATAAAAACGGCTGAAAATATAAATCTTTTTTTCCTGCTCAAAAACCTTAAAAAACTTAAGGAAACCAAAATCAACAATGTCACATTATAGCCGGAGACGGCCATAACGTGACTCAACCCATCAATTCTAAATTTCTCTTGAAGATCAGGAGAAACATCATCTCTCGACCCCAATATCAACCCTGAAACAAGCCCCGCGTACGGCTCTCCAAAAATTTCGCGAATTTTAAACTGGAAATTAGTTTTTAAAAGATACAGCCATCTGAAAAAAGAAAAAAATTCACGCTTATCATTCAGTCGAGTAATTTTATTCGCCTGAACGGAAAAATAAATTCTTTGCCCGAATAAATATTTGCCGTACCATCCGTCATTAAAATCAACGCTTCTCCCCTTTCCGCAAACATACAACAAATCTCCATACTCATAAGAAGGATACCTGTCGGTAAAAACAATTCCTTTATTGATCCCTTTTACATAATAAGTGGCACGCCAACCGGAGAATTGAGAATCGACAACAACTCCACGAACACAAGCGGGGAAAACAGTCCCGGACAGAGTCGATTTATCAAAGAAAACATCAAAAGCCCCTCTGTAAATCCCAATTATAAAACTTAGAACAAAAACAAGTATTGACACGAGAAGAAAGCCAAAAAGATACCTTCTGAAACACATAAAAACAAAGCAAAAAAAACAAATCGCGAAAAAAGCATTCACAAAACTTCTCTCAAAAAGAAGCCAAAAAAACAAAACTCCAAAAGAAAATCCCCCTGAAAAAATTACAAAACAAATAGTTCGACGCATAAATCAAACCTTAAAACATATTCATAAAATTTTGCTAAAATCTTAAAAAAACATTACTATTCACCCACCATGAAAAAATTCTCGGGAAAAATCTGCGCCGTCATCTTTCTGCTAATAACATTCCATTCAAACACAGCCTTTTCGGCTTTTACGGACATAAAATCATCAGACAGAAACTACGATGCCATTACATTTTTGGAACAAAATAAAATAATAAATGGGTACAAAGACGGCACATTTAAGCCGACAAACACAATAAATCGCGCGGAATTTCTAAAGATTGTGATAGAAGGATCAAAAATTTCACTCAATTCATCCACGCAACTTCCATTCACGGATATAGAGCAAGATAGCTGGTACGCGCCATATCTCGAAAAAGCATACGCGGAAAAATGGGTGGTGGGATACAACGACAACACCTTCCGTCCGGATAAAACAATAACAAAAGCCGAGGCTGTAAAAATTCTGGGAGAAATACAGAAATGGGATATCTCAAAAAAAATAAATAAAAATCCTTTCGATGACGTAAAAATAGTTGATTGGTACGCGAAATATATTGTATACGCAAAAGATCATGAATTACTGGAAGAAACGGGAAAAACATTCGTTCCAAACACCGCGATCACTCGAGGACAAATAAGCGAAATAATATACAGAACACTCTCAACAAACACAGACTCATCTCCGAAAGAATCCGAAGCAGTAAACACAAAAGAATCCGCCCCGCAAGATGAACCCCAAACGCAAGCTCCCGCAACGCCGACAAATCTCTCATTCAATCCTGTCAATTTCAAAACGATTCCAAAAGACTTCTTCGCCAATATCGCGCTTGACGACACGTCTCCAAACACATTTTATCAAAATGAAATTTATATACTCAAAGGAAGCATTGTAAGCGGCAATTATCAAAATACTACGATACTTTTAAAACCATTACTGCAACCATCAAACTACGTAACGTTCGTAAAAGAAACAAACAATAATCAATTCGAAATTCCCGTTTATTTCAAAGATACGGGAAATTACAATATTGGAATATTGCCGGGAGAAGGAGGAAAAACAAAACTGTTTACTATCTCAGTCCTACCGGAAATCCCCTCGCCTTCACTGGAAACAGCATTCGATGAAACAGCTTCTTCGATAAGCGCCGGATTTCAAAACGACACGACTCAAGTTTCTTTTTCATCTCCGATATCGACGCTTAAAAGATTGATTTTCTCGCAAAACAACAAAAAAGTAACATATTTATCCAGACAAAATGTAAGCGCGATTCCAATTGACTACAAAGATTTTACCAACTTTAAAGAAGGAGA
>JACROX010000030.1 GCA_016214225.1 Candidatus Peregrinibacteria bacterium
ATCTATGATATTCCATTTATAATTACCGGGATAAATAAAAATATTTGTTTCTCCAACCCGCGGAGAAAAACCATCCTTGAAAGAATAAACAGTTTCAAGAACTCTAACCGAAGTAGTTCCGATTGCTATAATTCTTCTATTTTCAGATTTGGCTTTATTCAGATTAAAAGCGGTTTTTTTTGATATTTTATAAACTTCGCAGTGCATTTTATGGTCATCGATAAATTCAGTTTTAACGGGCATAAAAGTACCTCTCCCAACATGAAGAATAACTTCTTCAAATTGTACCCCCATATTTTTCAATTCTTTGATAAGTCTATTTGTGAAATGTAATCCGGCGGTTGGGGCCGCAACACTGCCTTTTTCTTTTGCGTATACGGTTTGATATCTCGAAGGAGATACATGCGAATTTTTAATATAAGGCGGCAAGGGCGTTTGTCCGATTTTTTTCAAGCATATAATCAATATCTTCCAAAACATCAGATTTAAAAGAAATCATTCTAGTTCCATCTTCAAAAACATTCTCAACTTTACAGGAAATAGATTTTCCCACTTTAAATTCCGATCCGTTATGAAAATATTTTCCAGGCTTGACCAAGACTTCATAAAGATTATCAGCAATCTTTTTTAAAATAAAAATTTCACACCTTTTGCCGTCCTTCTCGAAAATAATCCTGGCAGGAATAACTTTTGATTTATTGACGACCAAAACATCCCCTTTTTTTAAAAAAGACTTAACGTCGGAAAACTTTTCATGAAAAACATTGTCCGAATGAGTATCAAAACCCATAAGCTTTGAACTGTCTCGCGGAGTAAAAGGAGACTCCGCGATAAATTTTTTTGGAAGGGAATAATCAAATTGAGAAGTTCGAATTTTAACCATTCCACGCAGTGCTATGATCCTTGATTTCCTCATTATTTTTACTGTCTCTCTTTATAACAATCAAAGTCATATCATCTTCCTGTTTATCCTTACTCATAAATCCGGAAACATCTTGCGCAACATGATAATTAACTCCTTCAGCGGAATATTGCGCTGCGTATTCTTTTACTGATGCCTTAAGCCTATCAAGGGAATACATTTCACCTTCCGTATTACGCGCCTCGGTAAGTCCATCAGTATACAAAACAACAAAATCTCCATCATCCAGATAAATTTCTTTTTCCTTTATAGCTTTGGAATTATCGGGAACCATACCCAATGCAATTCCTCCGGACAATATTGCTTCACATTCGCCGGAAGCCGCCCTATAAACAATAATATGTTCATGACCAGCTCCAACATAAGTCATCTTCTGGGTTTTATGGTCGAAAGCAAGCATAACCATTGTCATAAACATGGCTTTTTTCACATGCCTCTTAATATATTTATTAACATTAACGACAATATCAAAAGCGCTATCATATACATCGGCAAAAACATTTATCAAGGAATTAACCATAGTCATGATAAGTCCGGCGGACACCCCATGTCCCGTTACATCTCCAACGTAAATATAGGTTTTATCTTTAACCGTAATAATGCTGAAACTATCACCTCCCACTTCAGTCGCAGGCTTGTTTTTGGCCACAATTTGAAGCCCTTGGACGATAGGGTTTTCTTTCATCAAAATACCTCTTTGTAATTCAGCGGCAATAGTTAATTCATCTATCATTCTTTCCCTGTCCTTCAGGTCGGAACTTACTTCTTTAAATCCTTTCGTAACTTGATTAAAAAAATAAGCCAAAACACCAATTTCATCTATTCTATCGGTATAAATCCTTTGATATGGCTTCCCCGTAAGAAGAGCTTGCATCTGAAACAGAATACTTTTTAAGGGTTTAAAAATCTCAAAATAGTAAATAAAAAGAGCAATAAATAGAAAGATGCCAAGAATGATCAAAACAACTTTTAACGGCAGAATTACTACGTTACCAGAATAGTAAAAATAAACGGCAACTCCCGCGAGTAACAATAATAATGAAGTGAAGTAAAGTAATAATTTTCTAATTATACTTTTTTGAATAAATCTCATTTATTTTGTTCTAAAAAAGAATCGAAATCATCAAAAAGAGGAACAAGCTGAGTAATCCCTATCGCCTTAAATACATCGTTTACATGGGAATTCACACCAATAATCACAAGTTTTTTATCGGTTTTCACCAAATGAGAATGTATTTCCATCAAATAACCTATGCCTTCACTGTTTATGAATTTTAAATTTTTAAAATCAAACACAAGCGTTTTTTTTGGAAATTCTAAAACAATTTTATCAAGTTCTTCCTTTATTTCCGTATGCCCGGCTTTATCCAGTTCTCCATCAAATTTGATAACTTGATAATTGCTGTCCGCTCCAGATGGTTCAATGGAAATCAATAAGTGTCTTTGCATATTTTTTAATGTTAAGTGTTACCTAATTAATTTTTTAAAATATAATTTATATTTTCAAATTCTTCATACTCGTCAACAAGACAATACAACCATCTCAAATTCACAAGAGTACCACGGTCCAATTCCTGCAAAGATTTATTTTCATTTTCTTCAATGGTTTTTTTAATCTCTTCTTCCGCAATATGCTTGATAATCTTATCAAGATTCTTGGAAATACGCACGTTTATATTTTGTAATAATTTTTTCACCCTTTGCTTAACCTCGTCTCCTTCTTTAAAGATAAGATCCAGAAGAGTGGGAATAACCCTTTCATCTCCCATCTTGGCCAAGGAAATAGCGCTTTGAATTTTAATTTCAATATTTTTTGAATTTAAATAAGAAAAACAAACTTTTTTTCTGTTTTTTAATTCCAGTTCACCCAAAGCAAACAATCCAAAAGCGATATCTTTCTCTTTTTTTGAATGCAAGAATGAACTGATAACATAATTCGACTCCTCCATGTAATCATCAAATTTATATAAAGAAATCGCCGCGGCAACCCTTTGATCGGCATCCTTCACGGACAAATAAGGTTTTATGAAAATTGAAATTTTAGGATCATTATAATTCCCAAGCGCATAAATGGTATCAGCCTTCAATTTCCCATGTGATTCCTTCAAAACTCTCAAAAGAAAATCAATTGCGGTAACAGTGCTTATTTTTGAAATCAGAATCACAACCTTGGATCTTATCTCTTCTTTGGACTCGGATTTATATAATTTTTCAGCGGCCTTAACCAATTCATAATTCGAAATTAAAGAATACTCATCATTACAAGTTAACTCATCGTATGACAAGAGAACATCAACAGCCCGCTCTCTAATCGCGATTTTATCGGAATCAAAACATTTTATCAGCAAAGGAATGGAATCAAAATCCTGCAATTCCCCAAAAGCTCGGAGTA
>JACROX010000057.1 GCA_016214225.1 Candidatus Peregrinibacteria bacterium
TTTAAAAACCATTGTTTTCTTTCTGCTTATTCTTGGAGCAAGCGTTTTTTTTGGCGTGATATACGGCCAAATTTCGACTAACTATTTAACAATTATATTTTCGGCTTCACAGTTTTTTTCTTCAATATTGTGGGTGTTTACGGCGATAGCTTTAATGGCAATAACGGCTGGTTTTACGGTAATGCTTGCGCGGCCTTTTTGGCTGAATATTATTTGTTTTTTTGTTTCCGCGGTAATTATTCTTTTCTTTATCGGCGTAAATACCGCCACAATGATACTCGTGATTATTTATTTTGTTTTTGCGCTTCTCTATTCCCTGTCTGTCAAAAATAAACTTGAAAATCAAATTAAATTTTCCATACATCCGATCGCGGATGCTCAAAAAATCCTCTTAATTATTTTGGCTGTTATGGCAAGTTCTTCAGTGGCTTTCGGCTATCTTAACGATGCCGCGACTCGCAGTTTCGTCATTCCTCCCGAAGTAAAAACATCCGTAAATAAATTCATTGAATCAAAAATGGATGCCGGTTCGGAACAAGTAAAAATTCCCGAGAAAGATAAGAAAGCATTGGCTGAAAAATCAAAAGGAGAAATTGAAAAAATGTGGACAAATCTTGAAACTCGGTTGAAAGACGGTAAAAATACCATTGCCATATTTTTAGCCTCTGCGTTTTTCACAATATTACAATTAATTTTGATTGTGTTTTCATTTATACCGCTTCTGATATTGCGTATTTTATTTCCTCTTTTAAAATTGATTCACGTTACCAGAATTGTTACTGAGACAAAAGAGGTGGAGCAGTTGGTTTTATAGAAATTTCTTTATCGTATCCACGCTTTTCTTGAAAAGTTTTTGTTCCGATTTATCCAAAGGAACTTTTATAATTTTTTCAATTCCGTTTCTGCCTAAAACACATGGCACGCTTAAACATACATTTTTGTGGCCGTAATAATCTTCAAGAAAAACCGACAATGGGAAAACCTTATGCTGATCCTCAAAAACAGCTTCCGTAATTTCACGGACAGCCGTGGCGATTGAATAACAAGTGTAGCCTTGGTCATGAATTATTCGATAGGCGGCTTTTTTTGTATCTTCATAACATTTCTTTTCCATCTCTTTTGAAAAACCTTCAAATTTGCGAAGCGATCTCCCGAGTATGTTCGCGGAGCTGTAAACAGGGAAAGACGTATCCCCGTGTTCTCCCAAAACATACGCGTCAATACTGCTCGGATGGATTTTCAGTTTTCGCGAAATGTGGAATTGCAGTCTGGCCGAATCCAAAACCGTGCCAGAACCGAAGACTCTGTTCTTTGGAAATTTTGAAACTTTTAAAGCGTGGTAGGTCATCACATCAAGCGGATTTGATACTATCAATAAAATCGCGTCCGGCGCGGATTTCGCGATTTTTGGAATAATATCCGAAAAAATCTTTTTATTGGCGTTTACCAAATCAAGCCGCGTCTCACCATCTTTTTGCCTTCTTCCAGCCGTAATTACAACAAGATGAGCGCCTTTGCAGTCTTTAAAATCATTGGAAGCCTTAATTTCAATATTTGGAGTAAAGGCCAGAGCATGCTCCAAATCCAATAAAAGACCTTCGGTTTTCGATTTATCAATATCAATAAGTACTAAATTTGTTACCGTACCAGATAAAAGGTACGCATAAGCCGCTGTCGCGCCCACGCTTCCGCATCCGACGATCGCAACTTTAAAGTCACATTTATTCATATTATTTAAGCTTTACCGTGTTTTTTTCTGTAAAAATATCCGCGCAAGAAATAAATTCCGATAAATATCGCGTTTAAGACTACAGTGAATCCCATTGCTATACCGATTTCCTTTGTGAATCCGTTTTTAATCACATAATCCACGAAAACATAACCGCCAAGAAGAGCGATCAAAACTCCCCAAACTTTCGTGCTGAGTCCCAGAATTTGGACAGTTGCCTCCGGATCACCCAATCTCCACCATGCTTCCACTATTACAAGTAAAATTCCAAACCCGACAACGTATGAGGGAATAAATACTTCCCCCAAAAGGTTCTATATGGAAAAACCTATTTACCCGCAGACAAAAACACGTTTGGTTTTCAGCTTTGTCGCGATTGTCGTAGGGCTTTTTATCGGCTACGCGCTTGAGGAATTCGATGGACAGCTTGCTCTTGGATGGATAATTGTCGGATTTGGAGTCGCCGGCGTTGTTTATAATATTTATTGCTTAAAGACCGGACGAAAATACTAGAGAACCTCTGAAAAATTACCATCCATGGAGTTCCCCGCCTAAAGGCGGCTCACGCTACTGGCTAGGTAACCCTTCGGGTCGCTTAGAGATAAAGCTTTATCTTTTCTATAAGTTCGTTCAGATTTATTTTTTTCTCCGCCGAGATAAAAACCGGTGTGAATTTTTTGCATTGTTTAAGCAGTTTTTTAAGAGGTTCCGCGGGTTTTTTATATTTTTTCCTCGCGGCTTCTTCCTCTGAAGTCCATCCGAGAGTACTTGCCGCAGATATTCCGGCTTCGAGAATTCCTTTTGTTTGATTGTGTTCCTTGATCCTTTGTTCCGCGGAATATTCTTTCATAAGATCAATCTTGTTGAAAA
This sequence comes from Candidatus Peregrinibacteria bacterium, assembly GCA_016214225.1. Classification (GTDB taxonomy): domain Bacteria; phylum Patescibacteriota; class Gracilibacteria; order UBA1369; family LOWO2-01-FULL-3; genus JACROX01. The sequence continues at coordinate 2,600 of JACROX010000057.1, forward strand.
CGTAAATTTTCGGCTTATCATGAATACCCAATTGATCCAAAATTTCCTCAACAACTTCTATTTTTTTGTTGATATTGGGATCCGTAACGTCAATCACATGAAGTATCAGATCGGAATCAATCGTCTCAGCCAATGTGGATTTAAAGGCCTTTATAAGCTGAGGCGGCAGATCGCGAATGAAGCCGATCGTGTCTGATATAAGAATTTCTTTACCTGTTGGATAAGGAATTCGCTCGCTCTGCTCGCTCATGGTATTAGCTAGCAACCCTTCGGATTGCTTGATATATAATTTCCCCACTCTTGTGCTTAACGTGGCGAATAATTGATCCGCGACGTATGCTCCTTTTTTTGTTAGAGCATTTAAAAGAGCGCTTTTCCCCGCGTTCGTGTAGCCCACAATCGCGGCGGTTTTAAAATTATGTCTTTGTCTTCTCTGTCTGTGTCCTCTATTTATCAATTCATAATGCTCAAGTTTTTTTAAAATATTTTGTTCCTGTCTTCTCAAATGCCGCTTCATTATCTCAATATTCGACTCGCCTTGCCCTCCCCTGACTCCGATTGATCCTTTCTGTTGCGAAAGAGAAAGTTCGAGTCCCATGCCGAAAATACGAGGTCCCATGTGTCTTATGCCGGCCAATTCTATTTGTAATTTTGCTTCGGATGTCTTCGCGTGTTTATCGAAAATCTTCAAAATCAGGTCTATCCTATCCCACACTTTCATGTTATCCTCCCTTTGTTGATAAGCTCGCTTCGTCTCAGAACTGGCAGAGCCAGATTCTTCGCCTCGCTGCGCGCGGTTTGTTTGTAGGCTTCGGTCGCGGGAAACCCGCTCCCTGCGCGCTCGGCCTGCGGCCTCGCCGTGCGCTCGCATGACTATTTCTTCCAAATTAAAGATTTGTTTCGGTTTTAGAAGATTGTTTATAATAATTATATCCGCGTGTTTTTCTTTTCCTATAAGCACTATTTCCTCTATTTTGCCTTTCCCGACATAAGTGTCGTAATCAGGCATTTGGCGCTTTTGAAAGGCCTTAATCACCACTATCCCCCCGTAAGTATTAACCAAACTTTCAAGTTCAAGCATGCGATTTTCCGCGTCTTCTTTTGATGTGTCCGGAGTTATGATATCCACTAAAATTGCTTTCATGTGCTTATATTATTGCTGTTTGCAAAAAAATCAAAGGTGTGATATTTATTTTACGTTGTTATAATTTAATTCTATTTATATGGACGGATGCTGCGGAGGTGGAGGCGGATGTTGCGGAGGCAAAAAATAAGTTCGGCTATAAACTAATTTCCCATGAAAAACCTCGGAGAAAGGAGTTTTTTTAGGCAAAGTTTTTCTTTTTATTTTATGTGTTTTTTTCTGGTTCTGGCCGTTTTTAATCCCGTATTTAAGAAATATGATTACGGGGCGGAGTTTCCTCTTGTGTTAATTTTAGGCTTATCTCTGCCATTTTTGGTTGTGAATTACCTTAAGAGCGAAAGGGCTTTTCTTGAAAAATTTTTCTTGTCGATTTTTACAGGATTTGTGATTATTTCCTTTATAACTTCTTCCACAAAAAATATAGGACTGAGCGAAGTTTTAGCTTTTATCTCTGCCGTTACGGTCTATCTGGCTTTTGCACATACAAGGGTTGATTTTGTTCAAAGATTTTTGAGATTCCTGGCCATTATATGCACTTTTTCCGTGATAGCGGGTTATTTTATTTATCTCACACAGCCTGAAGTTCGCATGTTTGGACCATTTTTCAATATTTTAAAACATAATAATGTTTGGCCGAACGCCTTTGCTCTGTTTCTACTTATGACTTGGCCGAGTTTTTTAATCGTACATAAAAAGTGGGACATACGAGTCGCCGCCATTCTTGGAATTATTTTATCCGGACTTCTTTTGACTTATTCGCGAGGGGCCTTGATCGCGTTCACAGGACAAGTTTTTTTGATTTTTGTTTATTTTATTAAAAGAATTTCGTTTAAAAATATCGGGCTTATTATTTTCACCGCCATTTTGGCCGTTGGCCTATTTTTAGGTGCGAATCAAATAAGAGCGATGCAATATCAAACGCTTGATGTAGAGAAAAAATTGACGTTTCAAAACGGTGAAAATCTGACCTCAAAACAGGAAAGAATTGATTTTTGGGAGGGAGCGATTGAACTGATTAAAGAAAAACCCTTGCTCGGGTATGGACCTTTCAGCTTTAGATATGCATATAACAGTCATCAACCTTTACTCCTTGAATCCAGCGATCATCCTCATGACCTGTTTCTAAAAATCGGGGCTGAAAATGGCTTAATCGCGTTGTTTGGTTTTCTTGGATTTTTAATAACTTTATTTTTTACGGTCGTAAAAAGATTTAAAAAACTTTCAAAAGAAAATAGGGTTTTGGTTTATTTGATGGGTATTTCAGTGGTTGGGAGCATTTCACATAATATGATTGATTATAATTTCAATTTTATAGCAAATCTTTTAATTTTATTCATATTAATGGCTTTGATAAGGTCTGTTTGTGTTATTAAAAGACATGCTGAAAAACTATCATCTCCTGCGTTGTCAAAAAATTTTGATTCTCCTGTACGACTAGTACACTGCGAATCAAAATTTTTCTGCCGCCTTGTATCTGATAATTTTTCAGCATGTCTTAGACTTATTTCGCATTATTTATTATTTATTTTCTCAATTTTAATCGCAATTTTAGCCCTTTACGAAGGCGCTCTTTGGACTTTGAGCTATGTATCGAATGGTGATTATTTAAAATATTCCCTGTATCCGAGAAATTTTTATCTTAGCAGCGCGGAAGAAAGCATAAAAACCGGTGATTTTTCAAAAGCAATGGAGAATATTGATAGACAGATTTCTTTAAATAAACTTGATCCGCAAGCGTTTTATTTAAGAGGGGTTGTTTACTGCAAGAAGGAGAGCAAATATTATAATTTGGAATTTTGTAAAACGAATTTGGGAACCGCGATTAAACTGAACCCATTGAATGACTTGGCTTACTACATGGGTTATTTGAAGACTATTGACGATAACAACATTACCCCTCAAGACAAAAAGATTTTAATAAAAATTTTTGAGATTCTTCCCAAGTACTTTATAATGGCTCAGCAAAATACGCATTTTACCGCGTATACGGGAAATGTTGAGATTGCGAGTGAAATTACCGATCTTCTCAAAAATTACATGAAAAAAGATGACTGGAACAGTATCGATCAAGAGAGGACAAAGATGCTTAAGGACGCGCAGAATTTAAGGGGCAATAAACAGTTTTAATATTTAACAAAATTTCTATGGGGACATTTGATAAGATTAAAAAGATGGGGGTACTGAGGGCCATTTATCTCTATGTGGTTACCTCGATTTCGATTATTCTTGTTACGGTTTCTACAATCGGACTCTTAAATATTGTAATTTCCGAGTATATTTTGAAGGTAAAAGATTGGGAGCAAGTAAATATGGTGTCTCAGTGCGACAATGATATGCCTGGCGCTAAAATGATGAAAGATGCCTCAATGATGAATTCTTCGGTAATGAAAGAGGAGTTCGCCTCTCCGCCAGAGGCGGAAGGCTCACAGCTAAAGATAGGCAACCCGCCTTCGGCGGGAGCCTTGCAATGTGAAAAAAAAGCTGCGGAAAGAGCGGAATTGACTCACGTAAACAATCTGAAAAGAGATTTGGCAAACTGGCTTTCAATGCTAATTATCGCTTTGCCTCTATACTTTTATCACTGGGGCGTTATCAAAAAGGAAGGAGTTCGCTAGCTCACGCTAAAGCTAGCAATCCTTCAGATTGCTTAGACACAAATTAAATTTAAAGCCGCAATGTTTGATTTTGATGGAACTATAACTGAAAGGGGAAGTTATTCCCCTCCGCAGGAGATGGTTGATGTTTTGGTTAAACTTGCCGAAAAAATGCCTATAGCTTTCTGCACCGGCAGACAATTGGAGTCTTTTGAGGATCATGGGCTTAACGTTCTGATACAGGAAATCCCGAAAGGCAAACGCGAATCTTTTTTGGAGAATCTTTATTTGTTCGCGGAAAACGGAGCTATCGGATATGGCTTTAACACCGACATTGATGAGTTCGAGGAACTTTATCGCGTCAAGTGGCCGAGCAAGTTTATAAGCAGAATAAAACTTATGGAGGAAATGAATAAAAGAGTGAAAAAATACGGCAGTGTTTATCGTAAAAAACACAGAATAGTTGTCGTTATCCGCACAAAACTGCATTACGCCGCTGAAAAAGTTGATCTTATTTATGAGTTGTCCGATAAAATTTATAAAATATGCGTTGAATTTCTAACTGAAATTGATCCCGATTTTGAAAAATATTTACATGTCGGCAATTCGGGAATAGGCGTTGTTATTTGCCCCGCGAATGGGGATAAAGACTATGCGATAAAAAGATTCGCTGAAATTTTAAAACAAAAACGCGGAGTTAAAACGGGGAAAAATCTTAGAGAAATACTTGTTGTCGGGGATCAACCGCAGGAGGGCGGAAATGATCATTATTTTTTGAACGGGGAAAATGGAACTCCTTTTTCTGTTGGAGTTAATGTGCAGAACAAGCCATTTCCAATGCCCGTAACCGACAATAACGGAAAGAGAATTTTTAACGCAAAGGGAACCATTCATCTCCTAAAATCTCTTATTCTTTGAGATTTTTTAAATTTCCTCTTGACTAAATATGTGGTTGTTATTTATTATACGCCTCCTGGCTTTATATTTAACAATATATAAATATGTTTAAAAAGATTCTTTCGGGTTTTATATTAAGTGTAACAATGTTTACGCTTATTCCGCTAAGCGCTTTCGCGGTTAATATACCCACAACTTTCGTTACAAGTTTACAATTGACCGTTTCGGGAGGCGGGACAGCTTCAAGCTTTAAGCCCAAGGATGGTCAAGTTTTAACCGTTAATGTAACTTTGGATACCGTTAATTTAGGCTCACAATTAAATAAATCCAGCGGTTACGTGAAGGTGAAACAAAGTGACAAAGTTATTAAAACTCTTGCAAATTGGGATATCAGCCAAAGTGGAAGTTTGCCTTCTTTAAGCAATCTAACTTGGGACGGGAAACTAACGGACGGCACCGCCGACGCGAACGCGATTTGCGGAACTGTCGGAGCGGTTTGTCCCGATGGGGCTTATAAGGTAGAGGCGTATGTTCAATCCGTAATTGATGCTTCAAATACTCTTACAGACACAAAATCCGCCGATCTTACTCTTACCACGGGTCTTCCTTTATCCGTTAACAGTTTTACCACAGGCACAACTTTGAGTGGCGCTTCTTTTGATCCGTCATCAAGTGGAAATCATGAAACTTTGACGGTAAATTACGGCTTAAATGACGCGGCAAATTCACTGCAAATAGACATTAAAAATCCTACAACAACCGTTAAAACTTTTATAGCTTCGACTCCTCAAGAAAAAACAAGCGGAACTATGACATGGGACGGAACCAACGATGGAAAACTTGTTGAACCCGGAACATACAGCGTTATTTTGACAGCTTCAAAGCTTACGGGGACTCCGGTCACAAGCGCTAAAACTTTGACTGTCGCTTACGGAAGCGCCAACAAACCGGCTATCACAAATTTCAGTTTATCTCCTTCTTCAATCGATCCCGATTTTGATGATACCGTTATAAAATTCAGACATACTACCGCGGCGGATGTAACCGTTGAAGTAAGAAATTCCACAGATGTTTTAGTTCGCAAATTCAGCGATTTTCAGGAAGCTTCTTTCACTTCCGACACGGATCATTCCATGGCATGGAACGGGAAAGATGATTCCGGAGCAATTGTGGCTCTTGGGGATTATAAAGTCGTAGTTCTTGCCAAGAACTCTTATGGAGTAACGAAAGACCTGAGAACAGTCACTCTGAATAATTCAAAGGGAGCGGCGTCTTATGAAACTCCCGAGGTTCAGAATATTTCTTTGAGCCCTTCCCTTACATTCAGACCGGACAAAGACAACGCGATATTTAAAGTCAAATTTGATGTTAAACAGGACTTGGATAATTTGACGATCACTCTTGTCAATGGATTGCAAAAAGTTGAAATTTATAATGAAGATGATCTAAAAGCTGAAAATAATCTTCAGGCGACATGGGATGGCAGAGATGAAAGTTCAGATACGGACTACGCCGCCACAGGTTCCTGGAAGGTTTTATTTAAATCCAAAAAAGGTTCCACCGTGAATACGGCGGTTAGATCGATAGATGTTTCATATGAGAAACCTCGTATTTCCGATCTTGTCCTTTCCAAAGACAAATTCGACAATAGCGCCGGTGAATCCACAAATATTATATTCAGAGTGGATCATGCCGCTAAAATAAAGATTTTGGTTCTAAAAGACGGGAAAGAAGATGAAACGGTTACCGAAGACATGGATGTTGAGAAAAACGTATGGTATTCGGTCGCTTGGGATGGAAGCGGATATGATTATTCCGATAATCTGTCTTTAAAAGTTGTAGCGAATAATATTGTTTCCGACACCGTATCCGACAGCGAAAAAATTAATGTTGATCTTGCCGAAGAAAAATATACAAGCGGAAAGGCAAATATTACAAATGATTTTGTTTCCCCTTCATTAATGGAAGTTGGGGGAACTTTGACTCTCAGTTATTCCACCGATGAAACGGCCGATGTTGTGATTACCGTTCACAAAGGGAAAAGTTCTTCCGGATCAAGAATAATTGAACTGTTAAACGTTAAAGGCCAAAAATCCGGAACCCATGAGTTCAAATGGAACGGGAAAGATGAAAATAACAATGATATCAGCAAGGAATTCTACACTTATAAGATAGTCGCGACATCAAAGGGAACCGATACCGAAACGGGAGTGTTCGCGGTCGGAAATATTGGTTCGGCTGAAAGTTCTTTTTCCTCAAACTCATCCACTAAAAACAATAAAATAAGTCCGAATGTAGTTTCCATAAACGGGGAAAATACGAATATAGAAAATTCTTCCGAAAAGCAGACTGATAACCCTGAAGTAAAAAAATCCGTTATGAACTGTGGAGACTTCTCTGATGTTATCACAGGGTCTCCATATTGCTTGGCGATAGGATGGGCGAAAGAAAATGGAATATTCAGCGGGTATGCCGATGGCACATTCAAGCCTAATCAGGCTATCAACAGAGCCGAGTTTTTAAAGGTTTTATTCCCATACACGGGGCTTGATTCCGCGAAAGGTTCAGGTTCAAAGCTTGGATTTAAAGACGCGGATGAAAACGCTTGGTATACTCCTTTCTTGAAAGCCGCGAAATCTTACGGAATTTTGAATGGCGACCAAGGGAAATCCACCGTACGCCCCGCCGCAACCGTAAATAGGGCGGAGGCATTGAAATTTCTATTTGAATCGATGAGAATAGCTGCTGATTTAAAGATTGATACGAACTCTTGCTCAAATTATTCGGATGTAAAAACAAGCAATTGGTATTATAAATATGGATGCGCCGCGAAGAAGTATGAATTATTTGAAGGCAACTTACTTTATCCCGATAAATTAATGACCAGAGGAGAAGTAGCTAAGATGTTTTCCGACCTTATTTTAAGCCTGCAATCGGCTAATTGAAATAATGCTTGACAAAAGATTTTTTACTGCTATTATTAATCACCTTGCTGTAAATGCAAGCCTACAAAATATCAATTTAACCAACTAAAATATATGTGGAAAAAACTCTTAGCTATCTTAGCTATCATCGGAATGTTCTCTACCAGCGCGGTATATGCGCAAGTTAATGTTCCGGACTATATCACCAACCTTACTGTGGTTCCCAATGTCTTTGTTCCAAGCGTAGGGGAAACGGTTAAAGTTGATTTCGATGTAGTAAACGGCCCTGTCGATCTTTATGACTACGTTATCGACAGTAATTCAAATGTAGTTTTTGTGTTTGATGATAAGAAAACTACAAATTCAGGACATGTAAGCCGTACATGGTATGGTAAAGCACAGAATGATCCTAACGGATTGTTTCTTGCCGACGGCGTGTATACCATTAAAGCTCACGCTTTCATTAATAACGCCCTCCTTGATACAAAATTAGCTACCGTTAATCTTTCTTCCGTTGTAGCGGGAGCTCCAAAGATTTCCGGACTTAAAGCTGATCCTTCGAGTTTTTCTCCAAAAGATAAGGAAGACACAAGTCTTTCTTTTTCCGCTGACAAGGATGGTTATTTGACCGTTCAAATCAAAGATGATAGAAATACTCTTGTAAGAACTTTCGCTGATTACGACGGAAATACTTGGTACAAAAATACTGAAAGCCATTCCGTGAACTGGAATGGGAAAGATGACAATGGAAATGTTGTACCAGACGGTGATTATACCGTTCTTATCACATCCAAAAATGACAGCGGACAAAATTTCGCTTCGATGTTTGTTAATGTGGGGACTACCGTTGCTTCTACTGTTGGTAATTTAAAAAATGTAACGGTTGATCCAAAATCTTCTTGGAATCCAGCTAAAGAGTCTTTGACACTTGAATTTAAACTGCTTTCAACCGTTAAAACTCTTAATATAAGCGCTAAAAGCGGCAATAAAGTAGTTGAAATCCTTAATGAAAAGAAAGTTGAAGACGGTCTTTATACTGAAACTTGGGATGGTACTGATGATGAAGGTGATTATGTAGACGCGGGTAATTGGGATATTACGGTTCGAGCTGACGGAGATAAAGTCGTAAAAACCGTTAGTGTTTCATATCCTACTCCAAACGTATCGCCTGCCGTAGTTGCCAAATCTTCTTTTGATCCCGAACAAGACGAATATGCACAATTGGCTTTCAAAGTTGATTATTCAGCCGATGTTACTGTTGACGTTTACAAAGGAAGCGTAAAAGAAGTAACTCTTGTTAAAGATAAGGCTGTTAAGAAAAACAGATGGTATACGGTTTATTGGAAAGGCACGGACAGCGATGGCGACAAAGTTGCTTTCGGCAAAGATTGGAAATTTAAGGTAAAAGCTAAAAATCCAACCGACGGTTCTGTTTATGAAGTTGCAAACGTACTTGTTTCATCCGAAGAAGACAGCGTTTCAAAAAATGTAACTAATGTTACTAATGACTTAACTTATCCATTAGTTGTAGATAAAAAAGTTAATCAAGACGTTACTTTCGCTTACTGTCTTGACAGTGACGCTTCCGTATTCTTAGCCGTTTACGAAGGTGATTCTTCAAGCGGGAAGGCCAAAGCCACTCTTCTTGACTACGTCGCTCAATCAGGAGGATGCCAGGAAATCAGCTGGAATCTGCGTGATAACGCCAATAAACTTGTTAAAGATGGTGTTTATTCTTACAAGATAATCAGCAAGAACGGAACACATAAAGATACCGAGACGGGAGTGTTTATGGTTGGCTCAAGCGGCGGAGACCTTACTTCATCTTCCATGCCGGAAGATGTTAAGACTGTGGATGTTGCGCCAACAGAAGTTCCTCCTCCTACTGTTCCAGTGCAAGTAAATCCTTCGACAACTCCAAACTGCCAGCTTTATTACTTTGATATGGCAAAGGCCGACGGAGAACTTTGCGAAGCTATTACATGGGCTACCGAAAAAGGAATCTTTACAGGTTACCAAGATGGCACATTCAAGCCTTATAAAGACATTAACCGAGCTGAAGTATTGAAGGTTGTTTTAAAAGCTTTCAATGTAAATGTTATGCCTTTAGATGGATCAAGCCAAGGATTTGGCGATGTTGATTCATTCGCTTGGTATATGCCTTACGTTCGAACCGCAAAATTCTACGGAATGCTTGGCGGTTATAACAATGGAACAGACGCAAAACTTGAAAACAACGTAAACAGAGTTGAACTTCTAAAATTCGTTCTTGAAGCAAGCAAGCAATTCACGGGCTACGAGTTCGTAAACGGATACTACTATCCGCAAAGCGGCATGGGTTACGCCGACGTAAGTCCCGTTGATCCAAATACTTCTTGGTTCTATGAATACGCGAATTCCGCGTTCCAATACGAGCTTTACAACAGCTTCGACGCGAACGGAAAGAAGTATTTGAACCCTGGACAAGTTGTAGAGAGAGGTGAAGTTTCCTTACTTCTCTACAGAATGTATAAGGCAGGTTTGATTAAATAAGGAAACCTTTAAGTTAAGTACGATAGATTATTTTTCATAGGAATGAGGGGAAAAAGCTTCCAAGCAATTGGGGGCTTTTTCTTTAATTGATAAGCTCGCTTCGACTCAGAACTGGCAAAGCCAGATTCTTCGTCTCGCTGCGCGCTCGCGCCGTGCGCTCGCTTTGATAAGAGGGAATAATTAGATAGCGGACCAGGGTAGGGAGAGTTGCCTGTAGGATGGCTTTGGCCGGAGCGATTGTGCTTGGAGGAGGATCCGAGGCCGGGTGCGGAGCACCGCAAAGAGCTGAATCTTTAGAGCCTACGGCAAGGTGCAGAGAAACTATCGCGAGTCTTAGAAGGACTGTCGATGCCGTAATGCTAGAATTTAAAGATCGTAACGGGAAGGATTTTTCTCCCGATGCCGGCAAACGAATTTCTGTGTCTTTGGACGCGGGAATTGAGGCTTTAAGTCGCGCGTGCGATGGCGTTGATATGGCGTCTCCAAACAATCCCATAGTTTTAGAAATCGCGAGATTGAATGATAGGATTAGAATTTTAGAGCGGATGATGTCGGGTCCATCAGCGGGAGCGGATGAGTATAAATAGAGATTTTAGAAATATTTTAGGAATTTCCCCGAGGATTTTCGTGGAGTTTTGGGCTTATGGAAGAGATTTTGGTGTTTTTTACCATCATGAGAAAACCATATGAATTTTTGAAAGTAAAGCCTGCAATTTACTTAAGAAGATCTCTGCAAAAGCGCCATCTACTTTGTTGCTTCTTTTTCGCCGTAGCCAATTTTCTGAAAATTATTGTTTTAATGAAAATTTAAGAAAATTTTAGATTTTTTTTAATGTCTTTTGATACGGTTTTTGTGCAAATTTAAGTTTTAGCAAATATGGAAAATTATTCCAGATAAATTACTTAATTTGTGTCTGTAATGGAGAGCGTATAGTTCTTTGAAAACTCGCATTAGGTATTATTTATAGTGATGAGATTAGTAGGTGGTTTTTTCGATTTAATTGTTTTAAGACCGCCAATCATGTGGATAACTGCAATGCTTTCAAAATGGGCAAAATTGCTAAGGAACCTCTGAAAAACGATGGATTGCAAGGAAACGAGGAGCTTACGAACGAGCCGCGCAGCGAGGCGAACAATCTGGCTCCGCCAGTTGTGAGACGAAGCGAGCTTACAAATAAGGAGCTTGTACGGCGAGGAGGAGGGGATTTGTCGGAACCTGATGGGCGCGGGGGCATGGTGCTCTTTGCGTCTTTCAGGAAGACTTGACCGACTTTCGGCGCGCGTTCGGATTTAACCTTCGCTTCGGCGGTGGTTGAAAACGAGTGTTCGCTGTTTGGCGGTCATACTGCAAGGCTTCTTCGGAGGTCTTGCGGAGGTTTCCATGAAGTTCATCGTGGCGTGTCTCCTCGCGCTGGGCCTCGCGGCCTGCGCGGTGGAGAAGAACACTGGGACGACCGGTTCGTCCCAGGAGCAGGGGTTGACGCAAGGTGCGTTGACCATCGAGAAGAAGGAAGGGCAGGTCCCGTGCAACGGCGCCTGCTCGAAGAAGGAGAAGTGCGACGAAGTTGCCTTCCCGTCCGAGTGCGTGCCTCTGACCGAAGTTGCGTCCTGCAACGACGGAAAGGACAACGACAAGGACGGCAAGACCGACTGCGCTGATGCGGACTGCTCGTCTCAGCAGCTCTGCTGCGTGCCCCAGTGCGGCAGCGGCAAGATCTGCGGTCCCGATGGATGCGGCGGCTCATGCGGGCTTTGCCCGGGAACGTCGGTGTGCTCCGCGAACCAGAAAGTCTGCCAGTGCGTACCGGACTGCAAAGGCAGGGTCTGCGGACCCGATGGCTGCGGCGGTTCGTGCGGCACGTGCGGTGTCGGGGCCAGTTCGTGTTCGTTGAAAGGCGTATGCCTCGCGAATGAGGCAACTTGCGATGACGGCATCGACAACGATGGCGACGGCAAGACTGACGCGCAGGATGGAGACTGTGCAAAGCTCGACATCGGGAAGGTAGGCGTGTACTTCCCCCCTGGGCAGAACGCCTACGTCAAGTTCGGGACAGCGGTCGAATCGGTGGAACTTGGTTACTACCCTGTCGGAGTCGACTCGAATGGGAATGGGCAGACCATCGTCTCCTCCATCAATGGAAACGATGGCTTCCTCTCGATCTGGATCAATGCAAAGAGCGTCAATATCCAGAGCGGGATCCCCTTCTTGGTCTGGACCCCCGGGGTTTCCCCCGGCAAACCCCAGCTCCCGATCGCCTCTAGCTTATCGATGAAGACCTTCAACTCCACGTTCCCGACCGAAACGTGGATCAACGTCCTCTTCTACGGGAGTGGCTATCAGCCGCCACTCCCGAACTGAGAAGATGCCGTTCTCGGCCGCTGGCATACATTGGCTCGCGGTCGAACGGTCTTCGTCGGTCCCCACCTTCGACAGGGCCCGGGCGCATACGTTGGCGCCCGCCCCTGTCGAAATCCCCACTTCAAAGGGGCCCGCGATTTCCTTGGTCCGCATAAAATTGGCAGACCTAAGGAGTCGCGGGTCCCAAATCCCCCCACTATAAATTAATTTTCTTAGTAGTATATCCGGCGTAAGAAATTATCTCCGGACATCAAATGCCAAAGAAAATTCAAACCTAATGCGAGTTTCTCTTTTTAACTTTCGTTCCAAATTTCAAGGCATCTTCAAGCCATAGTACTTTTGCCTTTGTGCTGGCATATTTCCAGCGTTTAAGCTTATCCAATTCAAATCTCTCCGGAGCCCATTCTTTCAATTTTGTTTTCATAAATCTTTTAATTTTATAAGTTGTTTTAAGTCTTCTATATCTTTTTCTCTATTGGCTTTTTTCTTCATTTTAATCAAATCCCCGATAGATACGATAGGAATAGAGATACTGTCAAATTTTTTCACCTGTTTTCTGTCAACAAGCGACATTATTGAAACAGGCAATCTTTCGATGTAGCCCAATTTATTCATAACCTTAGCCATTTTTAAAAGATTTTCTTTCTCAAGCAAAAGCAGAATATCAATATTTCCCGTGAATCTCGCGTATCCATAAAGATTAACCGCTACGCCGCCAACCACAAGATATTTTATTTTTTCCGCGTTCAATTCCTTAAAAACATTTTCGAAAAATTTCATACTTATATTTTAGCATATAAAGGGTAGCCTTAAAGAGATTTTTTTGCTATAAGGTTTTTGTATGACTGACGAACAGGATAAAAATAAAGTGGCTTCTGAAAAAATCGGAGCCTTTGTGGACGAGGAGATTTGCATAGGATGCACTCTTTGCACTCAAATATGTCCAAATGTGTTCACTATGACGGATGAAGGAAAATCCAGAGCGACAAACCCAACCGGCGACTCGCAAGATAAAATTCAGCAGGCGATAGATTCATGTCCCGTATCATGCATAAAATTTAAAAAAATATGAATAAGGAGTTCCCCGCCAAAGGCGGGTCACAGCAAAAGCTAGGCAACCCTTCGGGTCGCTTGACATATGATTTTATAATTATCGGAGGCGGATGCAGTGGGCTTTCCGCCGCGATGTACGGCACGAGGCTCGGACTTAAAACATTAACTTTGGCGGAACTTCCTGGCGGACTTATAACCACGACTCATCTTGTGGAAAATTGGCCCGGGATTAAAACGACTTCAGGCCCCGACCTCGCTATAGCCCTTTTGGAACACGCGAAAGCGAGTGGAGCCGAGATAAAAAGCGAGAGGGTTGTTAAAGTGGAAAAACTCCAAGACGGGAAATTCAAAGTAAAAACCATGTCGAATGAGTATGAATCCAAAACAATTCTTTTCGCGACAGGCACAAAGCATAAAAAACTTGGCGCGCCCGGAGAAAAAGAATTTGAGAATAAAGGCGTTTCTTACTGCGCTCTTTGCGATGGAGCTTTTTTTAAAAATAAAATCGTCTGCGTCGTCGGCGGCGGAGACAGCGCC
>JACROX010000045.1 GCA_016214225.1 Candidatus Peregrinibacteria bacterium
ATCATGATTAAACTTTTTGATGAAGAAGTGTTTGGTCCGCGTATTCAGGACTATTTCCGAAACGGTTGTTTGACTCTTATGTCTGATCCGGGTGGAGCTTCTTTGACCGATATAGTAAGGCTTTTCACCGATGATGATTTCGCGAAAATGAAAAGACAGCATGTTACAAATCCCATTGTTGCGTCTTTTTGGGATCATCAGATGGCTAAAACCGGAGCAAGAGAAAAACAAGAAATGATCCCGTATTTTGCCGCTAAATTCGGTCAATTTGTGACAAATACAATGATGAGAAATATTATCGGTCAAACAAAATCCGCTTTTGATTTCTCTAAGGCCATGCAGGAAAAGAAAATTTTGCTTATGAATTTGTCCAAGGGAACCGTTGGAGAAGTTAATTCAAAATTACTTGGTTTGATTATGGTTCAAAAAATTCAGATGGCCGCGCTAAAACGTCAAAAACTTTCAAAAGAGGATAGAAAAGATTTCTTCTTATATATTGATGAGTTTCAAAATTATGTAACCGAGAGCATTGAAGTGATTCTTTCAGAGGCCAGAAAATACCGTCTGGGATTGATTATGGCTCATCAGTATTTGGGACAGCTCGAAGAAGGCGGAGGGACAACCTCAAAAAAGAAGGCAAATTTGAAAGATGCTATTTTTGGAAATGTCGGAACTATTATGTCTTACAAGATTGGCGCGCAAGACGCTGAGCATATGGCAAAAGAAATGGCTCCCGTATTCAGCGATCAAGACTTGATAAACATAGACAAATATAAGGCCGTAATGAAGCTCTCAATTGATACTCAACCATCCCGACCTTTCAGTATTATTCCAATAAATCCTTATACAGAAGAAGGTGATAAAGAGGCCGCGGAAGCCTATAAACAACTTTCAAGATTGAAGTATGGAAGAGACAGAGAGTTTGTGGATAGAGAAATTCTGAGAAGAATAGGGGTGGTCTAGTCATTTTAGCGGCCTCTTAGTCACACAATATTTCTAAATAATGCAACCTTTCTTTGGGCTTGAGGGTTGTTTTTGTGATATAATGCTATGATTTGGTTAAAACCAAAAAACAAAAAGCGAGCGCACGAAACTAAGCTCACAAAAAAAATAAAAATAAAAAAATGTTAAAAACAAAAATAATAAAAAATTCGGTTCGGGCAGTTATTGTTGTGTTATTGTCGTCAATTTCTCTCTTATCACTATCTATTATCAATGAAGCTCATGGCGACTTAGCTGAAGCTGAAGGATTCGAAAATAGTTCAAACGCAACAGGATTAAGTTTTCCGTATGAGCATACTTTTACGATTTCAGCTTATTATTCTCCACTTCCATGTCAGCAACGTTACGCTACGGGAAGTTATGAATCTGAAATAAGATTAAATGGCAATGGAGTGCACGGAGCCGATGGGACACCCGTGTTCCCCGGGATGATTGCCGCTCCAAAAATCTATCCATTTAATACAAAACTGTATATACCCGGAGTCGGAATAGTTTCCGTTCATGATAGAGGCGGAGCTATTGTGACTACAAACGGTCAAGAAGGCCTTTATGACCGACTTGATATATGGATGGGGTATGGAGATGAAGGACTTGTGAGAGCCCTAAAATGGGGTAAAAAAACGGTTACTTCAACAATATACGGGATAAATAATGAAATGAATGAACAGATTTCCCTTGAAGGATATTCTCAGTCGGAATCGAATCCTTCGTCTTGTTCCGCTCCCGACGCCAATCAAAATTCACAAAATGGCTTATCTCCTCAGTTCCCTGAACCAAAAATAAGTTATCCCAAATTCGATAAAGTTTTATCTCTAGGGAATAAAGGCAGTGATGTGACATTTTTACAAAATGAATTAAAAGCATTAAATTTTTATAGAGCACCAGTAAACGGCATGTATGACCAACTAACAGAACATGCTGTTTTTAAATTCCAGCAATCTCAAGGGATTGTCGGAGATATGAATTATGTTGGCGCTGGCGTAGTTGGTCCGGTTACGAGGAAAAAATTGAACCAAATTATAGTTTCCAGGAATAAGAGAAATCAGATAGTTAAGGTTTCTGAGCATCCTTTGGAAAACTAAGGCGTGTTAACATGCCCTAGAAGAATAAAGTTGCTCTTTGAAAATCCTAGATGGAATTCAGTAAGCCCCATTGGAAGCTCTTTAGAGTTTCGGTCGTTCCATGTTGCAACATTACACCCCGTTCTGTTTTTTGGTGTGCAAATTTGTAGTAGCCTTGCCATAAAGGCAGGTGACTATTCACTACGCTCCAAATCATATCAGATTTTTTCCGAAAATCTAAAAAATTTTGTCGCGCGAAAAACCCTCTGGAAAAAAAGGGAAAGAGCAAATATCAAAACTAAACACATCTACGTATCACCGAGAGGCGGAAACGCGCGCCAGCATCCTGAAACTCCACGTAGTGCCTAACGAGGTAAACCCGACGACCGCCAGCATCCCAACGACCGCTAGCAACACAACCATTATGAGTTGGTTCACCATTAAGCATTGTCCAAGTGCCGTCTCTTTCAAAATAATCATCAACAGGCCTTGCGGGATTTTTAGCAAATCCAGCCTGTTGAAGCTTCATATAGCGGGTAAAATCAATCCCTCTATTTGGGTGGGTACTCTGGAACCACGCAAGTCTATTTTCAAGCGTTCTATCAACATCGTCTCCTTTAAGAACATCAGGAGCATTTGTACCTTCTGTAATGGCGATATTCCAGCCTACAATCGTTTCTCCTGAATCTGTAACGTTATCACGAGCATCAGCTCTCTCTAAAGCTCCTTTTGCCCATGGAGAGACACATACATCTATTTGCCCGGCCGTAGGTTTATTGCCGTTCAAATCTTTTAAGTTTCGCTCACTGGAAGTTATTGGCAAAAGCTGAAATACTGGGTTTCTCATTTGGTTTATATCTTCCAATTCTTCAGGGCTAAGATCAGTGAAATTTCTTATAGCATCTTCGACTGACGGAAAAGGCTTGTCCTCTTCTTTTACAGTGTTTAACGCTTTTGCAGCTTCAAAATGCTTACTAACAAATCTTTCTATATTGATTGGATCTCTAAGCTCTCTTTTCTCAAGTAATTCTTCTATTTTATTTCTCATACTATCTCCTTCTGTGAAATCTCTTGTCACAGTTGAGTCAAGGGTCGAAGCTTTTGGTCCACTAAATCTGTTTAGAGCTCTGGCAGCATGCGCTTCCATGGATAATCCAGTTCTTTGAGGGTCGACTTGTCGTCTTTCTTCCACGCCTTCTGGCGGCATATGCGTTCTAACTGCTTCAGACATATTAAATTTGTTAAATATTATTATAAAGGGGATAATTTAATCACATTATGACATGACATGTCAAGGATATGCGTCTGTCCGCATATTCTAAAATAAAACGGGATCAAGCGATTTTTTCTTTGAATAAATTTTAGTATAAACTGTGAGGGTACAATTTTACCCCCTCATGTATGAAAGAACACGAACTGGTA
>JACROX010000049.1:0-1138 GCA_016214225.1 Candidatus Peregrinibacteria bacterium
AGGCAATTCTGCCAATCTTTTAAGGGCTTTGTCTATTTCCGCCTGATCACCGGAAGTGGTAATTGTATCCAATTCTTTCTTAACGTCAGGATGATCCCTTACAATTTCATTATACACACGATCATTGCGAACTTTAAATTCCCTGATTGCTTTAGTTGTTTCATCCCCTCCTTTTCTAAGCTTATCTTGATTTTGTCTCAATATCGTGTAAGCGTCTTCTTTTGTCTTAGTCACGGATTTCTCTCCCAATACTCTTAGGTCAGAATGCGCTCTCCCTGGAAGAAGATCACTAACAAGTTTTCTCTTCTTATTGTAGTCCTCTCTTCCAAGTTCATGAAAGAATTCTCCAACCTGAGAAAATGTATATTTTTTCTCTTCTCCTTTTTCACCGACTTGAACAGGAATTAAGTTCAAATGCCGCAGAGGTAAATTGCCGATGAATTTGCCGGCGGTTAAGAGTCCTCCCTTAATCATTTCCGTAACAGGAGCGGCAACAGATTTGCTTGCTGCGGTGAATACTGCAAGCCAGATTACTCCTAAAGTTCCGACCGCGACCATCAGATCTTGAAGTGTGTTTAAACCAACTACCGGAATCCCTTTTGTAGGATCGAATTGCAATGTAATGTCGCTTGAAATAGGGCTTATGCTTTGCATTGCCCTAAGCATTATCCATCCCACTGTCATGGCAAACGCTATTCCTATCGGGGCTATCGCTTCCTGAACGAATTTATCTATCAATTCACCGAATCCTCCTTTTTCTTTTACTGTGGGTATCGCCATTCCTATAAGAATTATCGGAGACGCGACAATGCTTATCCAAAGAACGACCAAACGAGCCAGAAGTACAATGAACAAAGCTATGAATGAAGCGGCATAAATCAAATACATCAATAATGAAAATATCGTGCTGATCAGCATCGCGCTTATCTTCCCTTCGATTAGGGATTGAGCATTAACGTCTTGGTAATATACAAGTCCGGACATATTCAATGCCATCGCGAGAGCCGCGTTTCTGCTCCCGAATTCCTGCAAATATAATTTGCCGCGGGTGGTGAGCTTTGTTCCGTCGCAGATTTCATTGTTTAAACTACCGGTTATTTCTTTGTTAAACGTATCTTCTTTTTTGTCCGCGTATGTA
>JACROX010000049.1:1213-2553 GCA_016214225.1 Candidatus Peregrinibacteria bacterium
GTATGAATGTAGCCTTGTACCTCCTGGAAAGTTACAGCCGTGCTTAATTGCTGAATGCCCGATGGATCAGTTATGTATTTCGCCGCGGTTGTCTTATAGATCAATAATTTTCTTTCTTTTTTAAGGTCATCTTCGCTTATTGTCGCGTTTGGAGGTTTTCCTTGAGTGGCAAGACAGTACCGTTTTATAACTCCCGCGTCCTTTGGAGAGTTTCCGTCAACAATGTTACTCAGTCCTATGTTCACTTGGCTCGGCAGTGAGAATATGCTTGTCGTAAGCGTATTTACCGCGTCCAAAAAGACCTTCATCCCTATGTATGAAAAATTTACCGCGACGATGCCGATTATTATTTTCGGAAGGATGGTTTTTATTGAATATGAGCCGTTTTCTTCTCCTATTCCCAAAATATTATAAATAGCCACGCCGACGAGACCCAAAACAAATAAAATATTTACAATATTTCTTATGGGTATCCATATTTCTCTTATGCGCTCAGCCATGCCGCTTCCGAAAAGCAAACTGTTGTCCAAAAGTCCGCCTATTATCGTAACAATCGGCCAAATGAGCAAATCCAAGAATTTTTGAATGCTAAGAATTCCTTTAAGTTGAGCTTTTATTGCTTTTTGGTCTTCCTCGTCAATTATGGGTTGAACTTTACATACAATCTTTGTTTCATCCACAGATACTTGCATGTATCCTCCTTCCAGATCCGAACATTTTGCGTTTGTATCAGTACTTGTACATTTTGTTTTATCTTGAGAGTCTTCGGTCCATCCGCTTGTCCCGCATTTTGTCGTCCCTTCCGCAGCAAAAGCCATATTTTCAGTCGCGACCATTGAAATATTCAGGCCTAAGACCAATGTTATCAAGAGAATTTTTATGCTATTTTTAATCAATGATTTTTGCTTCATTTTTAGGATAAAATTTCAATTATTTTTGTAAGGAAATGCCATGCGTGGCTTGGCATGGTCAAAACTTGAGCGCTGGTATCGCTTGATCCGGATGAATACAGTATTCCCAAAAAACTTCCTCCGGTTCCTATCGCCGCCCATTTGGCAAGTGTCGCCGCGCCGTTTTTTGCCGCCGCGGATGCTGTTTTTACTCCCACGTCTTCTTTTTTTTCCGTATTGCCTTCGCCTTGAACGGATGTACCCTCCGGCATTCTTAGGTTTGGTTTTGTTTTTTTTCGCGATCCGCTTTCATCCAAAAGCATAGTCGCGAGGACCGCTTTTTTGAGGCCTTCCGAAGGACCGGTGGTCTCATTTATAACTTGTTGTGTGGAATTTTCTTCTTCGGTCATAAATTTTAAGTTTTAGGCTGGGTTTTTTCCTTCGATGAAG
>JACROX010000050.1 GCA_016214225.1 Candidatus Peregrinibacteria bacterium
GCCCAATGAAATGCTAGCCAAGCATACAAGTGGTGCATTTACAACTTGAATCTATCAGCAAAACACCAATCATCGCTATCATAGGAAAGCCAAACGCAGGGAAATCCACGTTATTCAACAGGCTCATTGGCAAAAATATAGCTATAACATCGGATATTGCCGGCACGACACGAGACCGTCTTTATCAAGAATTTGACTGCAACGGATATAAAACATTACTCATAGATACAGGTGGACTTTCCGATGGTCCAAAAGAAAACATAGAAAAAGAAGTGCAAACACAAGCAAAACTGGCGATTTCTGAGGCGGACATAATAATTTTCGCCATAGACAGCTCCGAAGAACTGACAAAAGATGATTTTTCAGTGGCGGAAATGATAAGAAGAACCGATAAAAAAGTTATTTTGGTAGCAAACAAATATGATAGCAAAAAAGCGGAAGAAAATTTTTATAATATCTACGAGCTCGGAATAGATGACCCGATACAAATTTCCGCGATTCACGACAAAGGCATGGATAAGCTAAAAGAAAAGATAGAGAAAAATCTTAAACAATTAAAATTCAAAAAAACAAAACATTCAAAAGAAGAAAAAAATGACTCCATCCGAATTTGCATAATAGGGAAACCGAATGCCGGAAAATCTTCCCTTTTCAATTCACTGACAGGCTCAAATCAAGTTATTATCTCCGACATCCCCGGCACAACCAGAGATACAATAGATACGGACATAACGTACAAAGATAAAAAATATACACTGATAGATACGGCCGGTTTAAGACAAAAAGGAAAGATAGGAAAAGGAATAGAATATTTCAGTTCGCTGCGTTGCATCAGCGCGATTGAAAGGTCAGAAACGGCGATTTTAATAATTGATGGAACGGAAAAACGAATAAGCCATCAGGACACAAGCATAGTTCAATACGTTCTCGAATCAAACAAAGGATTAATCCTCGCGATAAATAAAAATGATCGCTTAAATACGGAAGATAAAAATTTAATTATCAAATATTTAAGATATAAATTTCCATTCTTGCCATGGGCTCCCGTTGTTTTCATATCGGCAAAAAACAAAAACAATACATACAAAATATTGGAACTGGCCGAAGAAATAAACAGAGAAAGAAGCAAAACAATAAAGACACCTGCCCTAAATAATTTACTGCAAAAAATTACGATCAAACACTTACCATCAAGCGCGAAAGCGCAAAAGCCAAAATTCTTTTACGCAAGCCAAACAGGCACAAATCCTCCAAAATTCACATTCTTCTTTAGGCACGCGAAAAATCTTCATTTCTCATACCCGCGCTATATTGAAAATGAATTAAGAAAAGAATTTGGATTCAACGGAACACCTCTGATTTTAAAATTTAAAGGAAAAGGCGAGGACAAATAAACTTTCTACGAAAAAAGAAGAATAAACTTTTCTTTGGAAATTTTCGCGTCCCCATATTTTTCAATCCACAAATCTCGATAAAATTTTCTTTTATCAACATTGTGAAATTTAAGCATATGGTCGGAGATTAGTATGCTTGCCTCATCCCCAAGCATGGAAGCCTTTTTTTTAGCTCTGTGCATTTGCCATTTTTTAAGTTTTTTCTCAATAAAATTTCCAAATCCGCCACTCAATAAAAATTCGAAAAAACCTTTAAACACGGAAAATATGAAAATTTTTTTAATGATTTTACTTTTATCCAATTCAAGTTTTCCATCATCAAAATAATTTTTAATCCATCCGTTTTCATAAATAAATTTTTCATCAATTTCATCATCAATTACAGGCAACATACTTTTAATCCAATAAGCCAAATAAATATCGTTTTTTATGGCTATCTTGGACAAATCCATAGCTCCTTCATCTACAAAAAAACTTAAACAAAATCGCCCGAAAATTTTATTTCCATACCTTCTCACTCTTAAAATTTGCAATAAAAAAGTTACAAAAATTCGAGCGGTAAAAATCCGTCCTTTTTTGGCTATAATAAACAGATCTATATCGCTTTCTTTATTTACGGTTCCAAAAGCCAAATTATTGCAAACAGCAAGCATTTCAACAAAAGGCGCCGCCTGAAGAAATCTCGCATGCGAATAAACCCTTCCCCATAAATATTTTTCAGTTTCTCCCATAAGTAAAGTATACTACAAATTATGATGGAAGAATCAAAACTAAAAAAACTTCTGAAAGACGCGCCGGCCGCACCTGGCATATATAAAATGATAAATGCAAAAGGTGAAATTATTTACCTCGGTAGACAGCGAGCTGGAAGCGATAATTCTAGAATCAAACTTAATAAAAGAATTTCAGCCGAGATATAACGTAATAATGAAAGATGATAAAAATTACGTTTATATAAAAATAACAAAAGAAGATTTCCCGCGGATACAAATTGTAAGAAAAGTTGAAAAAGACAACGCGACATATATTGGACCGAAAACAGCAGCGCATAAAGTCCAAGAAACATTTAAAATCCTTAAAAAAATATTTCCATTCAGGCATTGCAATCTGGATATAACAATTGATAAAGGTTCGAGAAACAAGGTCAAAATAGGCAATAAAGTCATCAAATACCCCTGTCTAGACTACTACATCAAAAGATGTGCGGCTCCATGTATAGGCAAATGCGGCATAGAGGAATACAAAGAAATCATTGAAAATGTGAAAGATTTTCTAGCAGGGAAAGCCGACAAAATAATGAGAGAACTTAATGAGAAAATGAAACTGTTTGCTAAAAATAGAGAATTCGAAAAAGCTGTGAAGATAAGAGATAAAATAAAAAAAATAGAAGATATTTTGGAGAAACAAAAAGTTTCCGATCCAAATCAAGAAGATAAAGATATTATTAATTATTGCGCCACAAACGGCAAAGCATATTTCAATCTTTTTCAGATAAGAGACGGCAAATTGATAGGACAAGAAAATTTCATCCTAGGAGCTGAGGGAATAGAAGAATCTGGCGATGAAATTCTGGAATCTTTTTTAAATCAATACTACAAATTGGCAACAGACATCCCGAAAGAAATATTAATACCTCACGAAATAGAAGATCCGGAAACTTTTAAAAAATTCTTATTAAATGAAACGGGCAAAAACCCGGAAATAATAATCCCAAAGATTGGGACAAAAAACCAACTTCTGGAAATGAGCTTAAACAACGCAAAAATTTTTGCCGACAGAAACAGAAAATCGTGGGATGAAAACAATTACATCAGCAAAAATGCGACATCTGAATTGCAAAAATTTCTAAAACTAAAAAAACCGATAAAGAGAATTGAATGTTATGACATATCTCATTTAAGCGGAACAGACACCGTTGGATCCATGATAGTTTTTGAAAACGGAATACCTAAAAATTCTCTTTATAGAAAATTTAAACTAAAAACGGTTCAAGGATATCCGGATGACTATAAATCACTTAAGGAAGTTTTAACTCGGAGATTTTCAAAGATAACGGAGGATATAAAACAAAGAGAATATACATTCAGAAAAGCTCAAAAGAAAGATCATAAACTCATAGGGAAAAATACAAAAATAAACCTAAATAAAACTGATATAAATTTTTATGTATTAGAGAAAAAAGAAAGATTATGCGGATTCATAGGGATAAAAGAGTATTCAAAATTACTGACGGAATTAAGCAACTTATGGATTTCGAAAAAAGAAGAAGGGAAAAAACTTGAAGATAAACTTATAAAAAACGGTATATCAAAAACAAAAGCAAAAAGAGTTTACATAGCCGGAGATAAAAAAATAAAAGAGTCGTATCTTTTACTCGGATTCGAAGAAATAAAAAAATCACCGAAAGAGCTTGAAAAAAAACACAAAGAATATTTGCTTTACGATAAGCCAAAACACAAACCGGACGAATCTTTCAGTCAAATTCCTGATTTGGTAATAATAGACGGAGGCAAAGGACAACTATCCTCGGCCGAAGAAGTTTTCAAAAAATTAAATTTAAATATTCCGCATATTTCTTTGGCAAAAAAACTTGAAGAAATATTTTTACCGGACAAAAAAGATTCGATAATACTCGACAGAACAAGCGAAATTCTAAAACTTCTTCAGCACGCGAGAGATGAAGCTCACAGATTCGCGATAAACTACAACAGAAATCTAAGATCAAGCAATATATCCAAAAAGATACATTATCGTTACAATAAACAAAATTAACAACAATCCTATGAAAATAAAGAAACTCATCGCGATAATAAGCCTAACATCCATGTCGATGGTGACAACGGTACAAACAGCTTTCGCTCTTGGTATAAATTACCAAGCTACAATTTCCAGCGTTGTAATGCTAAATACAATAGATTCAAATAAAACACAGTGGGTTGGATCGGGTTTTATAATGAGTAATGACGCGATAATTGTAACAGCCGCGCACGTTGTCATAGATGACACAACGAAAAACCCAATGGACTACATAGATATATGTTTAATAAAAACAGAATATGACGTGCCGGATTGTAAATATTCCGGAAAGGTTTTGGCGTATAACACGGAATTGGATTTAGCGCTTGTTTACCCGGCATTCGCGCTCGACGCGCAAAGGAATGAAACAGGCGAAGAAATCACAATAGCAAAAGCTCAGACCTTAAAACTACCTTATGTAGATTTTGCCGATAAACTTCCAACACTTGGAGACCCAATCCTTATTTTAGGATATCCGATTACAAACATAGCCTCAACAATAACATCCACAAAAGGATCAGTAAGTGGATTTACTCCACTAAATAAAGATGCCATTTGGACAATTTCAACGGATGCTACAATAAATCCGGGGAATTCGGGAGGACCGGCCTATAATGGCGAAGAGAAAGTTATAGGCGTGGTAGACGCGGTTTCAACTGGAGGAATAGGGGGAAATTATGGCTATATAATTTCAAACGACATAATTTATCTTTGGTTTCAAGAATTGGTTAAAGCCCAAATTTTAACCGACACTTTTGTTAACAAAGTTTTCGCAAACGATTATGTAACAGACTCAACATCACCTTTTACAGATATAACACTAACAACCCCACATGCCGACGCGATTACTTACTTAAAAAACGCCGGAATAATTTCAGGATATACAGACGGATCATTTAAGCCGACAAATGAATTGAATAGAGCCGAACTGCTTAAAATTCTAATTGGAGCAATTGGAGAAACGCCCGATCCTGCAAAATATAAAAACTGTTTTCCGGACGTAAAGGAAGATTGGTACGCAAAATATGTATGTTTTGCCAAAGAAAAAGAATGGATAAAGGGATATCCGGACGGCTCATTTAAGCCTGCAAACAACATAAACAAAGCGGAAGCATTAAAAATGCTACTCGAAGTATTTCAAATAAAAGCGGTAGTCCCAGCCGAAAACCCATATAATGATGTAAACAAAGATGAATGGTTTTCAAAATATATAGGCACAGCTAAAAACATTGGGATATTGGAAGAAAAAGGCAAATTATATAATCCATCGAAAAACATCAAACGCGGAGAAATAAGCGAAAATATTTACAGAGTGTTACTATATCTCGGGAAATAAAAATTAAAAATTTTTGACATCATAATTCGCCAAAGCCTCATTTATCAATCGATCGATTGGGAGGCTTTTTTCGTATTCATTCACATCTCTAATATTTGCCTTAAGCTCCGGATGCTTAGGCATAAACATCACGCAAGATTCTTTGCATGGAAGTTTCGAAATATCATAAGTACCGATTTTTGAAGACTCCCTAACAATATTTTCTTTGTCAAAACTGATTAACGGTTGATACAGGGGAATGGTGGAAACATCATGAATCGCAAAAAGATTTTCAGGCGTTTGCGAAGCAACTTGTCCGAAATTATCCCCTGTAACAAGCCCCTTGGCTTTTTCTTTATATGCAATTTTTTCCGCTATTCTGAGCATAGTTCGACGATATAACACAGTCCTTATTTTTCCGGGGACATGAAGATTCGAAGCAATCGCTTTTTGAATTTTCCCGTAAGGAACAAAATAAAGTTTCGCCCCGTCTTGATAGCCGCTTAAAATTTTAACAAGATCGCAAACTTGTTCCATTTCATCCTTTCCTGTGTAAGGATAACCGTGAAAATGCACAAAAATAATTTTAACACCTCTCTTCATCATACTGTAAGACGCAACAGGAGAATCTATCCCTGAAGATATTAAAGAAACCAATTTACCTTGGCTGGATGGGGGCATTCCTCCTGCACCTTCATATTTAAAATAAGAGAAATATCCTCTGTCGTTAAAAAATTCAACGTTGATAGTTATATCCGGAGACTTGAGTTTTACTTTCATACTAATACCAAGATCCAGCAAAATACCTCCCAATTCCATTTCAGCATCGGAGGAAGTATACTTGAAAGCCATAGATCTTTTGACCCTTACACAAAAGGTTTTTGGATTATCATAACCAAAAATTTCTTTTGTAAAATTTGTAAAAATTTGTTTTCCAAGAGTTTTTAAATTTACAGAACCGGAATAAACAAATTGTATATTTTTAATCCCAAAAATTATTTTTAAAACATTTAAATAATTCAAGTTTTCAATTTTCGAATAATCCTTGTCGAGAAAAATCAAAATCCTGCTCAACGTATGGATAACTTTAAATTGATGATTAAACTTAGTCTTTAATCTAAGCCTTATTTTAACAAGCAATTTTTCGACAAAATAATCTTTATTGCCCTTTTTAAGCCCTATTTCACTATAGTGTATCAATATAAATTTTTTCATTTGCGCTAATATATCTCAAACATGACAAAACATCCACATCTTGGTAGAATCTTTTTGGTACTTGATGTAAAAAATGGGCAAAAAAAATAGTTTAATAAAAAATCCAAAAATCCTTCTAATGGGAGTCATAAACTTAACTCCTGATTCTTTTAGCGATGGAGGGAAATTTAATACACTGGGGAAAGCGCTAAAACAAGCTAAAAAACTGGAGTCGGATGGAGCTGATATTTTGGATATAGGAGGAGAATCGACAGGTCCAAACGCAAAACCCATAACTTTGAAAGAAGAATTAAAACGCGTAATACCAATTTTAAAAGAGATAAGAAAATCGACAAAATTACCAATATCAATCGACACATATAAATCGGAAGTGGCAAAAAAAGCACTGGAAGCTGGAGCAAATATCATTAACGACGTAACAGCCCTGAGAGGAGATAAGAATATGGTAAAAATAGCGGCAAAATATAAATGTCCAATAATTTTAATGTACTCGAAAGACAAAACTCCACATGCAACAATCAAAAAAACGACATATAAGGATATAATAGAAACGATTAAAAAATTTTTAACAAAACAAATTGCCTACGCGGAAAAATCCGGGATAAAAAGAAAAAATATAATAATAGATCCAGGCATGGGGCAATTTATAAGCGCTACCGCAAAATACAGTTTTGAAATAATCGCGCGTTTAAAAGAATTAGAAACACTGAAAAGACCAATCTTAATGGGAATTTCAAGAAAATCATTTCTGCAAGAAGATATATCTTCAAGAGAGGGAAAAGCCA
>JACROX010000036.1 GCA_016214225.1 Candidatus Peregrinibacteria bacterium
AAAAAAGGTTTTGACATAGATGGTCTCGGAGAAAAAGTTGTAATTCAATTGATAGATAGCGGGCTCATACAGTCTCCGGCGGATATTTTTATGCTTAAAAAAAGTGATCTTTTGGAATTGGATTTATTTAAAGATAAAAGAACTGAAAATTTATTAAACAGCATTGAGAAAGCAAAAAATATTTCTTTGGATAAGTTTATATTTGCTCTTGGAATAAGATATATCGGGGAACAAAACAGTTATGATTTTGCGAAATTTATTTTGGATCATGCCAAGAAATCTGATAAAAAACTTAGCCGAATCGAAGGGAAATCCGCGCAAACATCGTTGTTTGAAGAGGAGAAAAATAAAGAAAATGAATTTTTTTCTGTTTTGGATGTTATGGAAACGGTGAAATCTTTTTCATTGGAAGATATTAAAAATATAGACGGTATGGGTGACAAAACGGGAGAAACCGTTTATGCCTGGTTTAATGCCAATGCAAATGTAAAATTTTTAGAAAAACTTTTTAAAGGGGGAGTGGATATAAACGTGAAACAATTAAAATCTTCGGGGAAATTAAAAGGAAAAAGTTTTGTTTTAACCGGATCATTGTCTTCAATGACAAGAGATCAAGCCAAAGATTTGATAAAGAAAAACGGAGGGAAAATACATTCAACGGTTACAAAAGATACGGATTTTGTCATTTGCGGCGAATCCCCGGGTTCAAAAGCAAAAACAGCTAAAGACCTTGGGATAAAAATTATCGACGAGGAGGAATTTAAATCTTTATGCGGGGAGTGATGATAGACATGAGAAATATTTTATTTTACAGGGCGTGAGGAGCCAGCCGTAGCATTTTGTGAAACTGATAATTCGGCTGGCGACACCCGAGGTGAGCTTGAGATGTTCTTGAATTACAGCAAGGGGAAAGCGAAACCGTCCCTGTAAAATAAATATTTCTCATGTTTCGGCTGAATGGCAATCTCTTTTATGGTAGCTGAAATTTTCACGGGATGATCAAAAAAATCTTTTATTATCATTTCCAATTCAACTCTATTATCATGCTCCATCACTTTTTCTTTGTGAAATTTTGTCGCAAATTCAAGTGTAATTACAGAATCCTCAAGGCTTACAGGGGCAGATTCCCTCAAGGACATCTTCAATGCTGGGGTTTTTATTCTTTCCGTGATTCTTGGCCAATACTGCTTGAGATTTTCCAAATTTAAATCAAACTTTGTTTCTTCATTTTCTTGAACACTTGCGATATTTTCAATTTTTTTATGAGGTCTTTCTTCATCTTTTTCTTGCCTAATAACTTGAGTGGTAGGTTCTTCAACGGCATGATATTCAGGAGACTGAGTGATTTGAATAATGGCTATTTCAAGCGGCAATTGAGGGATTGTGGAAGATGAAATTTTTTCTTGAGCCTTCTCTAAAATTTCAATAATTTTTATAAATTCAGCGACATTTGCCATGTCATTTTTAGCGACACTCATTAGCATATTATCGCGAACATGCTGAATAAATTCATGCACAAACTGGCGCAAATCACTTCCTTGTGAGTGAAGATTATTTACGATATCAAGAGAATCTTTGGTGTTTTTCTCCGTTAATTTTTCAAACAAGCTGTCAATAAGAGAATAATCGCTTATCCCCAAAACATCTTGAACATGTTCGGAAGTTAATTCCCCGTTTGATGTAAGCTGCTCCATCAAACCTATCGCGTCCCTAAGCCCTCCATCAACATATTTGCTTATCATTTCCAATGCCTTGTCCTCGGCTTCAATTCCCTCTATTTGAGCTATATAAGTTAAACGAGTCATGATTGCTTTACTGCTGACACGTTTGAAATCAAAGCGCTGGCATCTTGAAATTATTGTTTCGGGAATTTTATGAACTTCCGTTGTCGCAAGGATAAAATAAGTATGAGTGGGAGGCTCTTCCAAAGTTTTTAATAACGCGTTAAAAGCCTCTTTGGTCATCATATGCGCTTCGTCTATGATGTAGATTTTGCATTTTGATTTTGTTGGGGCAAACTGAATTTTCTCTTTTAAATCTCTTACTTCATCAATTCCCCTGTTTGAAGCGGCATCAATTTCAATCAAGTCAATAAGTCTTGCTTCATTGATATCAGAGCAAAATTCACATTCATCGCATGGTTCGAAATCTCCTTTTAAATTTGCGCAATTCAACGCTTTTGCTATTAATCTCGCCGTTGAAGTTTTTCCTGTCCCGCGAGGGCCGGTAAAAAGATAAGCATGCGAAACGTTATTCCCTTTAATTGCGTTGATTAAAGTCGTTTTAACATGATCCTGTCCTACAAGATTATCAAAATTGTGGGGGCGATACTTCCTGTATAATGCGATTTTATCTACAGCCATATTAAACAATGATGGGGTTGTCCAAGAGCACACTTGGTGGTAGCTGATACTACCACACTATTGTTTTTTGTTTAATAGTTTTTTGCGGCAAGCTCACGGCATTTTTTTAAAATCTTTTTCTCAAAAACTTCTCTCGAGAATTGAGTGGCATGGCGGCGGATAGTGTGCGGTTTATAAAATTTTTCGTTATACATAAGTCTGGCCAACCCGTCTTCCATGGAATTCACGTTATCTTCAAAGAAAAATTCT
Source organism: Candidatus Peregrinibacteria bacterium (assembly GCA_016214225.1). GTDB lineage: Bacteria > Patescibacteriota > Gracilibacteria > UBA1369 > LOWO2-01-FULL-3 > JACROX01. Next base: position 2,613 of record JACROX010000036.1, read on the forward strand.
CCCGTTTTCCCTGATATGACAGTTTCAAGCGCGCCGCCCTTGGCATAAGCGAGAACCGGCTTGCCGCAGGCCATAGCCTCAACTGGAGTAATCCCAAAATCTTCCTCTCCGGGAAATATGAATGCGCGACAATTTTCCATATATTCCCTGACGGTTTTGTCATCTTTGAATCCGAGAAATGTAATATTATCGGAAGCGATACTTTCCAAATATTTTCTTTGAGGACCATCGCCGACAATCAGCAAATTTCTGCCGATTTTATTGAATAACTGAATAGCCAAATCAATTTTTTTATAAGGGGTTAAAGTAGAAACGATCAAAAAGTAGTTTTCTTTTTTACCTGTTGCTCTGAATTTTTCAATTTCCACCGGAGGATAAATAACATCGCTGTTTATTTTATAATATTTTTTCAGACGATTTTGGACATTATGCGAATTGGATATATATGTTGTCGGTCTGTCGCAAGCCGCAATGTCCCATTCGCGAAGATACCGGATTAAAGGCGCGTAAAAAAAAGTTTTAAGACCTTGTATGTTATTTTCTTTCCTGTATTCACCTGCCCAATCCCACGCGTATCTCATTGGAGAATGGCAATAACAAACATGATTTGTCTTTAAAGGAGTTAAAATTCCATGGCTATATGCCGCGCTGGAACTAATGACCAAATCAAATCCTTCAAAATTAAAATCTTCAATTGCTTTGGGAAATTTAAAAGTAAGATACCTGTATTTGCCATGCAGAATTTTTTGATATTTTTGAAGAGATGAAGAATGTATCCTTTCTTTTGGGAAAACATTGCCAATTTTTTTTTCGTCGTAAAACAAAGTAAAAATAGGCGCCTCGGGAAACATATCAGCCAAAACCTTAAGCACTCTTTCAGCGCCTCCAAGCCTTACCAAAAAATCATGTACCAGAGCAACCTTCATTTAAAAGTCTTCATCCAATTATTTTGTCTTTGCAGGTTTTGTATCCACTTTTGGAGCGGCCTTGTTGTCAGTTTTAGGTTCTACTTTTGTCGCGGTATCGGAAGGTTTCATCTCTTCCGCAGGCTTTTCTCCAACTTTCTGAACTGAATCTTTAACCTTTTGTCCAAAATCCACGGGACATTTTGACAAGTCGGCCTTGATTTGATTTTTAATTTCTTGATCCTTACCGTATTTCGCGGTAACAGTTCTCATTACATCGGTATCATCGGATTTAAACCCATACTTTTTATAAATATCTCTTACCGGCTGTTCCAATTTAGGATCAAAAATATTTTCTGATTGTAATACCAAACAAGTAGCCTCAACAGTGGCGTCTATATAAGCTTTCTTTTCATCGCGTTTTTTGATGCAAGCCGTCAGAACCAGAGATAATGCGATTGCAATTATTAAAAACTTTTTCATAGGAACTTATTATTAACGAGGTTTATGAAACAATTATACAAGCTTAAAAATAGGAGTCAAACTCTTTAAAACTTCTTGCGTTCAGAACGTCTTTTTTTGTGAGCCATCCGCGTCTTGCGATACCAACCCCATAGTACATAAATTGAAGTTGATCTGTGTCGTGAGAATCGGTGTCTATAACAAATTTAGCGCCTTTATCTTTTGCCGTTTTTATATATTTGTCAGACAAATCCAGACGCGAAGGATTGGAATTAATTTCCAGCGCGACCTTATTGGAAACACAAGCGTCGATAATTTTCTCCACATCAAATTCCATTGGGGCTCTCCTGTTTATAAGTCTTCCGCTTGGATGTCCTAAGATTTTAACATAAGGATTTTCTATCGCGGCAATTAATCTCGCTGTCTGCTCTTTCTCGGGAAGACGCCCGTACAAATGAGCGCTCGCTATGACAATATCGAGTTCTTTTAAAACACTGTCTTCAAAATCGAGAGAACCGTCTTTCAAAATATCGACTTCGCATCCTTTTAAAATTTTTATTTTTCCACGGAATTTTTTATTTAATTTATCAATCTCCATCCATTGCTCTAGGATATCTTTTTTGCCCATTCCTCCGGCAACGCCGACAAGAGAGGAATGGTCTGTGATAGCCAAATATTTGTATCCGGCTTTTATGCCGGCAGTAACCATTTCTTCAATGCTATTATCTCCATCGCTGTATTTCGTGTGCAAATGAAGATCCGCTTTTATATCATCAACTCCCAAGAAATCGGGGAATTTTTTATATTTTAATCCATATTCTATTTCTCCGTCATCGCGTCTTATTTCCGGGATAATATATGGAAGTCCGACCGCTTTAAAAACTTCATCCTCGGTTTTACCGGCAATCATTTTCTTATTTTTAAATACGCCATACTCGCTTACTTTAAGTCCTTTTTTCTTTGCCAAATCACGAATTTTTATATTATGTTCCTTGCTTCCGGTGAAATAATGCAAGGCCGCTCCAAAACATTTATCGTCAACAACTCTCAAATCAACATGTATTCCGCTTTCCAAAATTACGCCGGATTTTGTGTCTCCTTCGGACAAAATTTCCAAAACGTCGGTTGTTAAAATATCAATGTCACCAATGGTTTCCTGCTTTCTTCTAAGGCTTCCGGCGTACTGTATTTTTTCAATTTCAGGAGATTTTTTTAAGTATTCGATAAACCTTAACGCTTCCTGAGTAGCCTCGCTTATAAGGCTTCTTTTTGTGGCAAAATGAGAATGTTCATCAATCGCTTTTAATATATCTTCTTCGGTTTTTGGTCCCATGCCGGGAATTTTTGCCACAAGATGTTTGGAGCAAGCGTTTTTTAGTTCTTTTATGTTTTTTATTTTTAAATGGCCGTATAAAAGTTTTACTTTTTTTGGTCCGACTCCTCTAAGTTGCAACAATTCCAAAAGACCCGAAGGAAAGCCTTTTTTTAAATCTTCATGTTCCTTGCATTTGCCTGTCTGAATAAGTTCCGTGATTTTATCTTTCAATCCTTTTCCGATTCCGGGAATTTTTTCCAAATCCAATGGATTTTTATCCACAACGGCTCTCAAATCATACGGTAAATTTAAAATTACAAGGGAAGCTTCCCTGTAAGCGTTTATCTTAAAAAAAATATCACCTTTTATGTTCAAAATATCGGCCATCTCTTCAAAAATTCCGGCAATTTTTTTATTATCCATCGGTTAATATTTTAAATAATTTTTTCGTGGCGCTTGACCATGAGAATTTTTTTAATTGCCGTTTGCCTTTACCAACAAGCTCTTTTTGATACTTGTTATCTTTGATTATTTTTGTAAGTCCATCCGATATATTTTTTACATCATAAGGATTCACATACAAAGCGGCTTTCCCCGCGACTTCAGTCATTGAAGATATGTTTGAAGTCAAAACAGGTTTGCCGAAATAAAAAGATTCCAATATCGGGAATCCAAATCCTTCATAGAGCGAAGGGAACGCGAACATTTTACAGCACATCATGAGCGCGGCCTTTTCTTTTTCGTTTATATATCCAGGGATAATAACCTTATCGATTAATTTTAATTTAACGATCGTTTTAAAGATTTCATCAAAACCGTTGCCTTTTTTCCCCGCTAAAACAAGCTTATACCGCGGGTATGATTTGGAAAATATTTTAAATGCTTTAACAAGTCTGACCAGATTTTTTTTGCTCTCAAGCCTGCCGATAAAAAGTATATATTTAAAATCCTGCCATTTTTCGAGATATTCCAAAATGTCATTTTTGTCGAATTTTACAATATCAAATCCATGCGGGATAACCGCGATTTTATTTTTTGGACAATTAAAAAGAGAAATTAAATCCTGTTTCGTGCTGTTGCTCGGAACTATAATTTTTGAGGCATTTTTTACCGCGAATTTGGTGCTCCATTCCAAATATTTATAAGCCGTCCACGAATAAGATTTTTTCAAATGCATAAAAGCTGTGTCATGAATCATTATTACGCTTTTTTTGGGAAGGACGAGCGGAAGAACATGAGAAGGCACAAATAAAACATCAACCGGATTTTTCTTAAGCTCTTTTGATAAGCCCAAAATCGTCCATAATCGCTTTGCTTTAATGATTTTAAGCTGAATACATTTTCTGTTCAGATTTATTAGTTTTTGGACTTCCGGAGGGAATTGAGGCTTGTCTCTAAAATATAGAATAATTTTATTTTTTTTGGAGTTGAAAACTTTTTTAATTAGATTATTGATTATTTGAAAACTATACCACTCAACTCCTGTGGCTTCATTATGCGCATATCTTGAGGCGTCAATTCCCAAGCACACCAAAGGTGTGCTAGCTTTTGCTGTGACCCGCCGCAGGCGGGAAACTCCATTTCTCATAAGATGATTATATTTCCTTAATACTATCAGAAAAAGACCCTCTTGCAAGAACTATACAGTAAACCTTATTTGCTCCGGATTTTTTTAATGCCTTACTGCACTCATTCAATGTTGAGCATGTTGTGGCCACGTCATCTATTAAAATAATATTTTTGTATTGTATTAATTCTTCAAAGTCTTTTTTAACTTTTATTGAATCAACGAGATTTATAAGCCTCTCTTTTTGGCTGAGCGAAACCTGATCTCTCCTAAATTCGGGACGATCCAAACAGTCAAAAATTTTTAATCCGGTTTTTTCGGCGGCGTATTTCGCGAGAAGTTCGGATTGGTTGAATCCGCGCTCCTTGAATTTTTTTTTATGCAAAGGGACAAATGTTATTAAAGTCTTTTCTCCTTCATAATGACCAAATTGACTGTTCATTTGGGTAATCAAAATTTCTCCCAAACAAAAGTGCAATTCTTCAATAAAGTTATACTTGAAATTTACAATCAATTTGCTCAGCAAACTTTCTTTTTCATAATTTAAACAGACAATAAGTTTATCAAAGCAAAACATTTTCCTGCATCCATTTCTTGAGCATAAAATTTCTCCGTCGTTTATTCTGTCGCATACGGGGCAAATTTGGTGATCTACAAGGCTAAATTTTCTAAAACATTTTTCACAGAGATAACAGTCGCCATTCCCGCATCCGAAACAGATTTTTGGAAAAAGAACATTCAGCACAAGATCTTTTAATTTCATGAAATTCATAAAAATTTCATACACGACAAAAATAAAAAAATCTTAAATTTTCCTAAAATCGGATATGCTTATATAATTCGCCTATGGATAAAAGCAGGGAAGGAATAACTTTGGAGAAAATTTATCAGCTTTTTAGGCTTTTTCCTCCAAAAAATACAAAAACACTGGCAAGGATAAACACCTTTTCGGAATTGGATTTGGTGGAGATAAATAAAGGAAAAAGTCTCAATATTAAAGGCATAATTTTAGACGTGGATGATTGCATAGCTGAAGATCATAAAGAAATCCTTCAAAAAAATATCGATCACATAAACAAGTTATTGTCACAAGGATTTAAAATTGCCATTTATTCAAATATGGAAAAAACATCAAGATACGACTCGCTGGATAAGAGAATAATAATACTGACGAATCTGCCGGAAAAGCCTTCGTTAAAAGGTTTTAAAACCGCGTTAAAAGCTTTGGATCTAAACGCGAACGAAACAGTTATGGTGGGAGATAATTACATGACGGATGGAGGCGCGATCAGAGAGGGGATTCATTTTATAAAAGTAAAACCAATCAAATCAAAATATCAAGGATTTCCATATAGGCAGAAAATGGCGATAAATGGCTTTTTAAGGTCATTTTACAATGGCTTGAGCAGATTTTATGAAATATGGTAAGATCGCCAACACAAAATATATTAATTTTTTAATCACTTTATATATGAGTTGTTCAGGTTCTTGTTCCGGAGGGAAATGTGATTGCTCTTGTGAAAATGAATGTTATTTGCAAGTTGGACACTTGGCCCCTTCATTTGACGTGGAAGGGTTTTTTAAAGGGCAAAAAGCAAAATATTCCCTGAAAGGCCACAAGGGAAAATGGGTGATTTTATTTTTTTATCCGTTGGATTTTACTTTTGTGTGTCCTACGGAACTTGTTGAATTAAGCAAAAGACACAACGAATTTGAGGGAATTAATACTCAAGTATTGGGCATGAGCGTGGATAGCGTTTATTCTCATGAGGCATGGTTGAAAGAACTTGGAGAATTAAATTATCCGCTTCTAAGCGATATAACCAAAGAGGTGAGCGCGGATTATAATGTTCTTATTCCTGAAAAAGGAATCAGTCTTAGAGGAGCTTTTATAATTGATCCGGAAGGGGTTTTGAAATGTTACATGGTCAATGATCTTGGAGTTGGCAGAAATGTCGATGAATTAAAAAGGCTTATAAGCGCTTTCCAAACAGGCGATCTTTGTCCCGTTGGATGGAAACCCGGAGAAAAAACATTGGGGAAATGACATGAACAAATTTTGCAACAAATGCGCAACGGAATTTGAAATCACGAAAGATGATTTTAAATTTTACGAAGTCATGAAAGTTCCCGCTCCGACATTATGTCCTTTATGCCGAATGCAAAGGAAAATGTCTTTTAGAAATGAGCGCAATTTATATAAAAGAAAATGTGATTTTTCAGGACGGGAAATATTGTCGGTTTATCCAACTACTATTGCAATGACACGAATGATTTAAAAAATTGTTTCGGATGCGTTGGACTCAGACAAAAAGAATACTGCATATACAATAAACAAAAGACAAAAGAGGAATACGAAAATTTTATAAAGAATTTTTCTTTTTCCTGACTTCTGCCAACTAATTTTTCCAAAAACTATGATCGCTTAGTGTTGCGGTTTTTTGATTATTTATTTTGTTTTTGTCATACTAACAGAGCTATATGGCGTCCATTAGAAAGACAAAAACAGGATCGGGGGCTACTGCTGTGCAGATTGTGAAATATGTGAACAGAAAGGTTGTTGTCCTTAAACATGTCGGCAGCGCCCGTTCACCTGATGAAATTGATGCGCTTGTTGAAAGCGCCGAGGTGTGGATATCACAGGAGATCCCGCAAATCAGTCTATTTCAAAAAATTCCACAACGTGTAATTTCATTGGCAACATCACAATATACCGGCATCACATATACTTTTGCATATGATGTTCTCACGGCCATTTCGCGGCGTACAGGGTTCGGATCAATCAACAATCAACTTCTTCTTGATCTTGCATTTATGCGACTCATTGAACCGGCTTCAAAATTGCGTTCGATTGTTTTGATGGAAAAGTATTTTCACATTAAGTATGCAGAGCGTTCTGTCTATCGGATTCTTCCAAAGCTTAAAAATTGCAAAGTGGATGTCGAGCGGATTGCCGTTGCCTGCGCGAAAGAATATTTGCGCTCTGATTTGGCTCTCGTGCTTTATGATGTGACCACTCTTTATTTTGAAACTTTTGACGTGGACGATCTGCGAAAACCGGGTTTTTCAAAAGACAGCAAATCACAACAACCGCAAATTATGATTGGACTGCTTGTGACTTCCGAAGGTTTTCCACTCGGCTACGAAGTATTTCTGGGCAATACATTTGAAGGACACATGATGATTCCCGTTCTTGAAAAATTTGCCGCGGCAAACAATGTTGAGCTTCCGATTGTCGTTGCGGACGCGGCTATGATCAGCCGTGAAAATGTTGCGGAGCTGGAACTTCGAAAACTTTCGTACATTGTTGGTGCAAGAATGGCGAACTGCAAACCAAAAATTATTAAGGAATCATCTGTGGCGCTAAATCAAAAAGACGGAGCAACTGTCCGTATCCCCACTGATCATGGTGATCTCATTTGCACTTTTTCCGCCAAGCGTTTTAGAAAAGACAAAGCGGAAATGGAAAAGCAGATTGCCAAAGGAAAATCCCTTATTGCAAAGAGAGAGCCGGGGAAGCGGGCAAAATTCGTGAAGCATGCATCGGAAGGAAATATTTACGTTCTGGATGACGCACTCGTGACAAAAACAAAACTTTTACTTGGAGTGAAAGGGTATTATACAAATATTCCACAGTCAAAATTATCGAATGATGAAATCATCACCCGTTACCGTGATCTCTGGCATGTGGAACAAGCATTTCGAATAGCAAAGAGTGATTTGGCGGCACGGCCGATTTTTCATCACAAACAGGATGCCGTGCATGCTCACATGGTTATCTGTTTTGTTGCGTTGGCGCTCGGGAAATATCTTGAAATAGCAGCAAAACTATCTTTGAGACGAATTACGGATATACTTTTGAGCGTTACTGATGCCGAAATCATCGATACGATCACAGGGGAACAATTCACAATGCGTTCCGAGCCGGATGATGAAGTGCGGTCACTGATGCAAAAATTAAAACTAGTGTCATACTAATTGGCAGAAGTCAGGAGGGCTTTAAGCCGCTTCTTTTCTAGACCAAATCCGCCCGTTTTGCAACGGTTTGTACGGTTCCATAGTCTTAGGTACACCCCTTGGTCAGAACGAGGGGTATAGAATTTGGTGAAATAATAAGATACAGGGGTTCTCATATGGAGGGTTTCGTGAGGTCTGAGGATATT
>JACROX010000037.1:0-5923 GCA_016214225.1 Candidatus Peregrinibacteria bacterium
GATCGTTGTTAAGAGGAGTCGGAAATATTAATTTCTTCCTTTTTCGTGTTGAAAAATTATTCGCCTAAATTTTTCTCCATGAAAAAATCGTATGATCCCTTTTTGTCAACGCAAGATAATGGATTTTTTCATGAGCTAATTGGTTAAACAAGCTGAAAAATGGTATAATCCCAAGACAATGAAAATTAAAAGCCGAACAACAAAAAGAAATTTAATCGCGACTGTAGGTGTTTTAGCGCTGTTTATTGCTTTATCCATAAACTACACCGGCCCAAAAACAAAAGTTTTGACGATCAAAAATAATATCGACATTACGATAGATTCTCACAAATTGGTTGATTCTTCTTTGATAACGGCACCATACAAAACAATGGATGTTTTTATTTCCAACGAAGAAAGTTCGGGATTTAAGTTCTCTTCGGTTGGTGGTTCTTGGGAAGAAATAGCTCCTCCCGGAACAAAGGTCGAAGTGCTTGTAAGATTTAAAAACAACAATCAGTGGAGTGATTGGATTAAAACTGAGGAAGAGGAAGATTTAAATCAAAATGGAAAAGTTTACGGCAGATCGATAAAAAAATATGGCATGGCTTCAACGGATTCGGCGGACGCGATGCGATATAAATTTGAACTTTACGGAGATGGGATGGCGAAACCGATTGTTAAAAATCCCGCTTGGACATTTATAAAAGCCGAAGAAAATTTTAATTATATTAAAAATCCAACACCGGCTCCACAGTATTCGGCGTACAATCCGATTTCAACAAGCACTTATTTGGCTTTAACTCCAAATTCTAAAAATATTATTTCCCGTTCTGAGTGGGGCGCTGACGAATCTTATCGCTATCTTTCCGACAATACGGTTGATCCTGTTTTGATTGAAATTAATCCGGATTATTACGAAAAATACAAAACCGAACTTGAATACGCGAAAGTGGTGGACAAAGATCAGCAAGGAAATAAATACAAATGGCCTCTGCAGTATCCCAAAAAAGTGAAAAAATTCATTATTCATCACACAGCCACGACAGGGAATCTGGACAATCCAAAGCAGGCGATAAGAGATATTTATTACTATCACGCGATAACACGAGCATGGGGAGATATAGGATATAACTATCTTGTTGATCTGGATGGAAGAGTTTATGAAGGGCGTTATGGAGGAGAGAGTGTAATTGGAGCTCATTCCGGTCCGGGGAATAACGGATCCATAGGAATAGCGATTTTGGGAAATTACGAAGAGAACGATATTTCTGATAAAATTATTGCCAATGTAAGCTCTTTCATATCTCAAAAATCCAAATTGCACGGAATAAATCCAAACGCTTCTTCATTGTTCCGCGGACAAATTATACCGAATATTTTTGGGCATAAAGACATAATGTCAACGGACTGTCCGGGCGCTTATTTATACGCGAAACTTCCGATTATTCGCTATCTGGCTGATAAATACATGACAAGCGAAAAACAAAAATTTGTTAACGATTATGATTATGAAGACACATCCGGCATTTACTATTTGGAGCCGAAACCGAAAGAAGTAATTGATGTAACATTAAAATTAGAGAACATCGGAAAAGTTGATTGGAACAAAAAAACATTTATTGTTGTTGATAAAGATCCGGCGTTTGAAAATGTTTTGACATTCCCGACAAAGAAAAAAGATGTGTTGGCAAAAATGAATGAGAGCGTTGTTAAGCCCGGAGACACGGGAACTTTCACATTCCAAATAAAGGCGGGGAAGAAAAGCCAGCTTGTTTATTTGAATATCGCGCCTGTGATAAACGGCGCGAAGAAGGCAAAAGATTATGTTGTTATCCCTGTTTCAGTTGAACAAGTTGATTACAGGTATGCGTTTGTTGACGCTAAATATCCGGAAAAAACAATGCAGCAGGGCGAGGAATTTACCGGATTTGTAAAACTTAAAAATACCGGAAATATAACATGGAGAAAAACGGGAGAAGACACGATAACGCTGGCAACGGATCACAGTCAGGACAGAGTAAGTAAATTTATTTCTTCAAATCCAACAAGAATGGGCTATCTGCAGGAAGACGAAGTTAAGCCCGGAGAAATCGGAACATTTTCTCTGAATCTGAAAGCGCCGAATAAATCCGGATACTATAAGGAATATTTTACCCCGATGGTTGAAGGCGTGTCATGGATGGCGGACAGCGGAATGTATTTTGAGACAACCGTAATGGGCGGCCAATATGAAGCCGAATGGGTCAGTACGAGCGCCGGTGAAAAAATGGAAAGGGGAGGAAAATATTTGATAAAAATAAAATTAAGAAATATAGGAAAAGAAAAATGGGATAAAGATAATTTGCAGTTGATGTTCCTTAAAAATAAAAATACAAAAATAAGCGACGTGTTATTGTTGAATGAAAAAGTCGCGACCGGCGACGCGGGAACATTAACATTCGTTGTGGAAATCGATAAAAACGAAGCTCTTCAAAACAGAACAATTATTGTGCGTCCGAGAGTAAATGGACATTATCTTTTGAAAAAGCCGATATATATTCGTTATAAAGTTATTGAAAGTACAAAATTAAGCGCGGAACAAATAAGACAAATAGTTGAAACAAATATAAAAGCTTCTACCGATGTTGGAACAACTCAAACGGTTGCGGACGACACGTCTTCGCCGATAAGAGTGAAAATAAGTTTTTCCGGAAATCCGAAAATTACGGCAAACGGAGGATTTGATATTTACAGCGGAAACGAATCTATATCATCACTAAACGCAGGCGAAACGGCGGAAGTAAAAATGGCCGACAATAAATATCAAGTTAAAATTAAAGATGATGTTTATTTGAAAGACAATCCGATTCGATTTGTTCCAAAGAGCGGATATGTTTTAAAAATAGATAATTTCGATCACAGGCCGGATTGGAATAAAAGTTTAAACGACAATGAATACCGTGGGATATTGGAGGTGAATAATGTGGATAATGTAGTGACGGTTATAAACGAAATTCCTTTGGAGGCTTATTTGAAAGGACTGGGGGAAGCCGCGAATTCGGATCCTATGGAAAAAATAAAAGCGGTTGTCGTGGCGGCGAGAACATACGCGAAATACTACACGGACATCGGCAAAAAATTTCAGGGCAAACCTTACAATTTGGACGATGATCCGAATGTAAGCCAAAGATATATCGGTTATGGAATGGAAAAAAGAAATACGAATGTCGTTTCCGCAGTTGATAAGACAAGGGGAGAAGTTGTTTATTATAACGGAGTACTGGTAAAAACGCCTTATTTCAGCCAAAGCGACGGTACTTATACAAAAAGCGCGAAAGACGTTTGGGGGCTTTCCGCGGATTATCTGGTGCCTGTCAGCGATTCATATTGCAAAGGAACAAAATTCTCGGGGCACGGAGTCGGCTTAAGCGGATGCGGAGCGAAAGGAATGGCGGACGCAGGATTCACATACGTTGATATTTTAAAACACTACTATACAGGGATTGAAGTGAAGGATTTGTATTAAAAAAATTACAAAATCAAAGATTTTTAGCAACAGTGAAATGGCCAATTCTGCAATTGCTCAAGCTAAAATCACTTTCAACATGCGAAAATTTACAATCTATAAAGTCACAATTGGTAAACCCGACTCCGACCAAAGTTAAATCTTTAAACAAAACTTTATCAAAAGTACAATTTATAAAAGACCCGCTCGCATAATCTCCTCCGCGTAACTCAAAATCAATAAATTTTTTATTAACAAAATCCAAATCCATCAAGTCTTCATTTCTACGGAACTCAAACTTGCCGGTAAGAACATCATTAGTTTCAATAAATCTAATAAAAGAATCTGCGTCCATTTATAAAACAAATTTAAAAATTTCCTAAAATATAACATCTATCAAAAACGGCATAAATAAAAGGTAAACACTTCCTCTTGACATAGGGGGGGGTAATATTGCTATACATAAAACGCTCATTGACAGATTCAGTCGGCACACAAAGGAGAACATCATGGCATGGACAGGATGGAAGCCGGGAACCGAAAAGGTTTTCCCGTGATTTCAGGTCAACATCAACGTCGACAACGAGTACGGGTGGGTTCACTACGCAGTGGCTCCACCAGATGAACGGGAGCCTGACGAGAACCACATCCACATCAAGTACAGGATAGGGAAGGGATTCGATAAAGGGGAGTGGATCGTCGCTGCCGTGAAGGTGGACAACATTCGCGTCATCAACAGGCGTACCCTCATCGAGGCTATCAACAGAGAAACCGGGCTGAACTTCCAGTATCGCTAGACTGCAGACCAGCAAATCAACCGCCGACAGAATCCAAAAACGAGCCGTCTCTTACTGCTTGAACGAAGTTCTTTGTCTGCAAGACAAAGATGCTGAAAATCAGAGTGAGAGATGAATACGGGTGGTTGTTGAAAAGCGATCACCCGTACCCCCAAGCTTTAAAAATTAGCATTTTTGTATTAAAAAAATTGTCGAAAGTCTACCAATCGAGGTCTCTGCAAAAGTGCCAGACACAAGGCGAATATCAAATTTTGACCGCAGTGTACTACCTATACATGAGGATCAAAATTTGATATTCAACACAGTAGGTGGTACTTTTTCAGAGGTCCCCTAAATCGTGTATAAAAAACTCATGTTAACTCTTGGCATCAATACAGCTTCTTCAACAACGTCAATCGCGCTGTTTGATTGCGAAAAAAACAAATTAAAATTATTGAAAGAACAATCTTGGTTAAGCAAAAATGATGAAGCGGACAGGTTGATGCCTGAAATTTATAAACTGCTAGGGAAAAAACACTTCCGGTTTCCAGATATTAAAAAAATAATTGCAGTAAAAGGTCCAGGATCTTTTACCGGACTGCGAGTGGGAATCACTGTCGCCAACACCATGGCCTACTTGAATAAATGTGATCTTTTTGAAATAAATTCTTTTGAATTGTGGTGGAAAGGATTTAGTCGGTCGGGAAAAAAAAGAGACGCTGCTCTTTTGATTTATTCCGGGATTAAAGGTGTATACGCGAGTTTATTCGCGTCCGTAACCGCAAAAAATGAAATGATTCCCATTGATGATTTGGACAAATTTTTAAAAAAGCATAAAATCAAAATCGTCTTCGGAGATATTCACAAAGATCAGAAAAAAATAATTAAGTCCGCGAAATTTTTTAACATCAAAAAAACTTTTGGAGAAATTATCGAAAAATTTTCACTCGACGAAATCACAAAAGTTACACTTATAAACCCGATGTATATTAAATCGCCGCAAATAACTCCCAAGCAATCCGAAGGATTGCCAGCCAATAGCGTGAGCGAGCTTTGCGAGCGAACTCCATGCGTGGATAATTCTCAGAGGCTCCCAATCGCCAAAAATAAATTTTTTCATAATTAATATGCTTTACATTGTCGCCACTCCAATCGGGAATCTCGAAGATATAACTCTTAGAGCGTTAAGAATACTGAAAGAAGTTGATTTAATCGCGGCCGAAGATACGCGCCATTCAAAAATTCTGCTCGATAAATATGAAATCCAAAAACCGCTCTTAAGTTATCACTCTTACAGCGGTGAAACAAAACTTGATAAAATTATTTCAATGCTTTTGGAAGGAAAAAATATCGCGTTAATTTCCGACGCGGGAACTCCGGGAATTTCCGATCCCGCGTATAATTTAATAAAAACAGCTTTGGAAAATGGAATAAAAGTTTCTCCGATTCCCGGCCCTTCAAGCCTTCTCGCGGCGCTTACAATGAGCGGACTCCGCATGAATCAATTTTTATATTTGGGTTTTCTTCCGTTAAAAAAAGGCCGTCAAACTTTACTGAAAAGTTTGCGCGACGAAGAAAGAACAATAGTTATTTTTGAATCGCCTCATAGGATTTTAAAAACTTTGGATAATTTAAAAGAATATCTCGGCGACAGAGAAATAGCGGTTTGCAGAGAAATCAC
>JACROX010000037.1:5969-14562 GCA_016214225.1 Candidatus Peregrinibacteria bacterium
AAACAAAACCAAAGGGGGAATTTGTTTTAATTATAGGCAACCTGAAAGGTTGCCCTAGCCAGTAGTGTGACACGCCATAGGCGTGGAACTCCATGGAAACAACAGTTTTTCAGAGACCATTTTAGTTACTGACCGGAGGAATTCCTGCCCCCGTAAGCACTTCTTTGATCCAACTTTTAGCGCTTTTATCTCTTATATCGCTCACGGGAGGATATGAATTTATTTTATCAACCAATCCGGCCGCGACGGTAGTCTGAACGGTTATGTCCTTGAATGTTCCCGGGTAATCTTTCGCGGCATCCGGAGACAACCCGATTGTCATAATAATTGTAACGGTGGGATGTACTTGCATGGCGCTTTCGGCATACGCTTTATAAGGATCTTCTATCGGAGTAATTATAAATTGCAGATTTTTAATGTCCGCGTTGAGGGGAGTGATTGGAATAAATTGAGTTGAAGCGGCGCCTCCCAAAGCATAAAAAGGCATAATCAAATCCACCGTCCACGGAACCGTAATGCCATATTTCACGATATTGTTAGAATCACCATTTATAATTGGAAGTTTTATTTGTTTCGCGAGATTGACTGCCTGCGAAGTGTCTACCCCTATAACTTTCCCGTAACAATTAAATCCCTCTTTGCACGTAAAAGTGTCTATAATCCCGTTTTGATCCAAATCTTTTCCTTCCATTCTTATAAGTCCTATGCCAAAGGTGTTTTCAGCGCCGCTTTTAATAACTTTCTTCGCGATGATTGTTTTTTGAGTCCCGGTTTTATCGATAATAAATAATTGATCGACGGTAACATTTTTGCCGTTCGAACAAATTCCTTTACCTTTCTCACAAAAAGCGCTCGCGTCATCTTGATTCCCCATGAAAGGATTTTGACCGGTATTCAGATCCAAAGATAAATTATAAACAACCTGACATTCTCCCGCTACTGGACCTTTGTAAGAACACTCCGCGCCGAGATCGTCGGGATTAGCGGTTTGCCCATTGCTTATTTGCGCTCCCGGATCATAAAATCTGCTCCCGTAAACGCCATAATTTATCCCGTAATATCCAGTCTTGCCGGAGTTTCCGCAAAGCTGTTGTATAACGCAAACATTGTAATATTCTTCATAATCAATCGTTCCGTTTTCAATTTCTTTTGTTAATTCTTGGAGAATGATTTTGGCTTCCGAATAAAGCGCGTTATGAGTATTGGACATTTTTTCAATTTTAACGATGCTCACTAAAATAGACGCCGCCACAACCGTCGCGATGCTGAAAATACTTATGCCGACGAGGACTTCGACTAAGGTAACGCCGAGGCAATCTCGCCGCAGGCGAGTTGCCCTAGCCGGTAGCGTGAGCCCGGCTTTAGACGGGCGAATTCCTTTTCTTAATTTAATATTTTTCATAATGTTTTGGATGGGTCTACATCGAAAATTTCAGCCATGCCCGATGTTTGAAACACGGTAATGAATTTTTTAAAACTTCCTTTTTCAAAACTAAAAGACATAAACGGAGCTTGTGATATTGGAATCGGCAGAGGAGTGGGAGAACTGTTTTTATATATGGACATGCTTCCGCCTCCCGTTTCAAAAAAAAGATAAATCGGAAAAATTTCGCCGGAAGGTTTTAATAATTTTATTATATAGTCTGAAGTGTAAGTTTTTTTGTCTTTTAACGCGTCATCTGAATCATAGGAAAATGATTGGCTTCCCGTGTCCGCGAATAACGTGAAAGTTGTGGCGCCCAAAATCTGTTCTATTTTTATTCCGTAACGGTCGGGAAGAACTGTTGTGTTGTCGGATTTTTGAACCATTTCACTCGTGACAGCATACGACCTCGCGCTTCTTACCATGGAAACTATTTCTTTGTATTTTGAAATAAAATCAAAAGAGCGAGTTGAATTCATATAGGAAGAAAGCGCGGAAACGGAAACTATGGCAATGACCGCCATGACGAGAAGAATTTCGATCAGAGTAAATCCGAGGCAATCTCGCCGCAGGCGAGTTGCCCTAGCCAGTAGTGTGACCCGCCTTCGGCGGGGAACTCCTTTCTCATTTTTTATGAGCATGAATTCATTATAGGAGTTTCAAGAGATAAAACAATATTTGCTGTTGATGGCGAGTGTTTTTACTGGCACTGACTTCAACTTACTCCCTTTTTATGATATAATCACAAGATTAAACCATAAAAAAGGCCTGTGCGGACACAATTCTTCAAAAACAGAATATTCGCGGGGATAGCGATAGGACTCGCGGTCGCAATTTTTATCTCGACCCTAACTCTAACGCAGTCCATGTATTCGTGGCATCTCAAAATCGCCGACACGCTTTACGGGAAAAATAATCCTTCAGACAAAATCGTAATTATAGGCATAGACACAAAAAGCACAATGCCTGCTCCCAACGGTCTCGGGCGTTTCGCGCAATGGAGTAGAAATAATTACGTGAAATTGCTCGACATACTGAAAAAAGAAAATCCGAAAGTGATCGCGGCGGATATTCTTTTCAACACTCCGACTCAAATGCTCCCGTTCGAAGACATAAATTTATTTAAAAGCACGCTTGAAAAAAATGCGACAAACTCGGGAAAATTGAAACTTTACGAAGATTTTTTAAACAATAATTCAAGGACGCTCAACAATTCCATCGATCAAAAATTTGCCGATAAATTAAAAGAATTTAAAAATATTGTTTTGGCGTTTAACGCGAACAACAACACGCCCATCTACCCTCTCAAAAAATTCAGCGAAACCGCGACTCTTGGAAATATTTCGGTGGAATTTGATAAAGATAATATTTTAAGAAAAACAATTCCATATTTCAAAGACGAAAATGAAAATAAAACTTATGACGACTTCGCGATAGCTGCCGCGAAAATTTATTTAAATAATCAAAATTTAAATATTCCGAATGAAGACAATAAATTTAACGTAAATTATTTTGGCCCACCGTTCAGCTATAAAATCGTGCCATTCGTCGACGTGATAAATAAAAATTTTGAGCCAAACACGTTCAAAGACAAAATTGTTCTCATCGGAGTAACATCGTTTCAGGAAATTCAAGACAAAGTTTTAACTCCGAAATCAACAACAACCGCGATGTCGGGAATAGAATTCAGAGCGAATGAAATTCAGACGATTTTGGATAATCAATTTTTAAAAAATCAAAGTGAATTAAGCCAAATTTTAACTTTATTGATTTTATCCGTCGCTTTGGGGATCGCGTTTAACTACATCGGGATTATTCTCTCTTTTATAATCGGCTTATTTTCAATTATCGGATATATTCTTTCGGCGCGTCTTTTTTACAAAAACGGAATAATCATAAATATGCTGTATCCGTTTTTTGCCATCGCGCTTGTTTATATTTTTTCATGGATATACAGATATTTTATCGCGGACAAAGGCAAGCGCGAGATTAAGTCCGCTTTCGGCCATTATGTGAGCTCAAGTCTTGTCGACGAAATAAGTAAAAATCCCGACATGGTAAAACTTGGCGGCGAAAAAAAAGTCGTAACAATATTTTTTTCCGACATTAAAAATTCAACGACACTCGCTGAAAAATCCGAAATTATTTCATGGGTCAGTCAGATAAACGAATATTTTACGATGATGGAAAGTATCATAAAAAAATTCTTTGGAACGGTGGATAAATATGAAGGCGACGCGATTATGGGATTTTGGAACGCGCCGGTATCGCTCGTGAATCATGTTTCCCTCGCGTACACGGCGGCGCTCGAAATGAAAAAAGTTTTAAAATTGCTTCATGAAAAATGGACGAAAGAAAATAAGCCTTTGATAGAATTTAGAATTGGAATAAATACGGGCGAAGCGATTGTGGGGAATTTCGGATCGGTAAATCGGTTTGATTACACGGTCATGGGGGATTCGGTAAACACCGCTTCCAGACTTGAAAGTTCGGCGAATAAAACTTACGGGACTCAAATCGCGATCGCAGGATTCGAGTCTTATATCTCAAAAGAAGACTTGGAGAAATTTTTAACGCGCGAAATAGATTTGGTATTTTTCCCGGGGAAAAATGAACCTGTAAAATTGTTTGAATTGATTTCAAATCGCGCCTCTGAATCCGGGCAAATTCAACTTATGGAATCTTACTCCAAAGGACTGAATTTTTATCGTCAAAAAGATTACAAAAACGCGATTGCGATTTTTGAAGGGATTAAAGAAGACAGTCCGTCAAAAGTAATGTTGGAAAGATGCAAAATTTTAATAAGCGGAGGGAAAATTGAAGGATTGAGCGAAGAAATGATTTTCAGAATTGCGAATAAGTAGCGAGAAAATCGGTCCGTAGCCGGAACTCAAGCGAGCTTATAAATTAAAGTAAAAGCCCCCCGATCCGAAGATCGAGAGGCTTTTTTCAGTCTAGCTTTTTTGGTGACCTCTAAAAAACGATGGATTGCAAGGAAACGAGGAGCTTTCGAAGGAGCCGTACGAGCTTGTACGGCGAGGAGGAAGCGACGAAGTTGACGCAGCAAGACACGTTTTTCAGAGGTTCCATTGTCACTGGAGGGAGGGGATGGCGGGAATCCGGATGAGGAAGCTGATCGGCCCCTTGTTCGCGAAGCTGTACACGGAAACATCCGGAGGGGAGGGGAGGGAGTTGGTGACGAAACCGTCGTAGGGGATCCAGACGGCTACCGGAGGGTAGGTGGATTGGTTCACTTCGAACTTGATTCCACCCTTGTTCTGAATCTTCATCGCGGCAGGGAAGTCCGAACACTTGAACCCGAAGACGAAAGTCCCGGGTCCGTTATATTCGATGGGCCCCATCGGCGCACCGCCGTTCTTCAGTATGCTGAAGGCGGTCGGTCCGAAGATGGAGAACGAGATCTCGTAGGTGGTTTTGGGGTTGCACTTCCACTCGGGGATTGAGCACTTTCCACCCTCGCACTTGCCCGGACAGTAGGCCTGGCACGTACCTTTCATGCACTTCCCGATGCTCTCTTGGCAGAAGGAGTAGATTTCGCAGATGCCGCATGATCCACCGCAGCCGTCTGTCCCGCACTGCTTTGCGTTGCAGTTCGGAACGCATCCAGAGACGCACTTTCCGTCAATGCATTTGTCGCTACTGGTGCACTGCCCGCAAAGTCCGCCGCAGCCGTCGAGCCCGCACTGTTTCCCGCTGCACTTGGGAGTGCAGTCGAGCTTGCAGGAATCGTAAGACTGCTGAGGGAGAAGAATCACGCCGGTGGCGACGGCCTTCTGGGAAGTGACCTTCTTCCCGTCGATGATCTCGGTCATGGTGTAGGCAACTTCGATCGCTCCGTCCTTCGGCATGGAAGAACAGGAGAGGTAGAAATTGCCGCCGACCTTGATCTTTTCGAAGGGAGGAATGAGCTGAATCCCAACGCCGGACTGGTAGTTGTCCTGCGCGAAGATGCAACTTGACGCATCCATCGGATCGATCATGTAGGCCTTCATGGTGTTGAACTTGATCGGGAAAATCTGGGCATTGCCCACCCAGCATTTGATGCCGAAGAGGACGGTGCCGGGTACCGGGCATTTGGTGTCTTCCGGTATGACCTTGCAGTCGATGTTCGAGACGATGGAGGGTGATGAGGGCTGATCTTTCTTGTCTTTCCCGTCCGACGAGGAGCTATCCGTGTTGTTGGACGAGTTGCCTGACTGATCTCCCGAAGAACTCGATTTGCCCGAAGAAGAACCCTGATCCCCCGAAGATCCGGTCTGATCCGAACCATCGGAAGAAGGAGCGTCCTCTTCAACTCCTTCGGCGTATCCGCCTACGTCCGTTGACTGATTGCAGGTCTGCTTGTCTCCGGTGGACTTTTTGGAAGGGTCCACGCAGGCGAAAGCATGCTGGTCACAGACACAGGACGATCCGCATGCCACGTTCTTGCAGAAGCAGGGAGAGAGTGAAGCGGCCATGAGCACCACTTGCCCTCTCGTGACTTTCTGCTCGGCGTTGTAGGAGAGCATGCTGGACGGAATTCCGCCGTAGAGGTAGAGAGTCTCGAGGTACTTGAAAGCCCAGTGCGAACTCGGAACGTTCTTGAAGTGTCCGCCCTTGGGCTCCTTGATCTCCACGACTCCCAGCGCGGAGGCCGACTCGACGATCATCTTCGCGGCCATCCCGAAGGTCGCCTCTTTGTTCGGCGCGAAGTAGAGGTACTTGTTGCTGACGATGCTGTACTTCACGCCGCAGACGACGGAGGAGAAGAACCAGTCGGTGTCCTGTACGTCCTTGAAGGGCTCGTAGCTTCCGCAGTTCGCGGCGAGTCCGAAAAGGAAGATGGAAACCTTCAGCGCCTCCGCCCGAGTAATCTTGTCGTCGGGGTGGAGGCCCTTGTCCGCTTTCCCGTCGAGAGCGCACTCGCTGTAGAGATACGCCGCGGCATCCCGAAGGTCACTGGTCAGTGACGAGTCGTCGCTGAACTTGTGACCGAGAGGTTTGCCGCAGGAGGGAATGAGCGGACAGTCGGGGAGAGCTCCGCAAGCGGAATTCACCCACGGCTTGGCCGAAACACTCCCACCACCCGATGAGGAAGAGCAACTGGTCTTGAGCGTGTTGGTGAGCTTCAGGAAGGAGTACTGCTTCTGCGAGTTGAACACGTCGTTTCCGATGGTGCACATCGGAACGTCGTTTCCATCTGTGAAGCCCATCTTCAGAGGCGCTTTCGTACCGCAGTTCTCGAACTGGAAGTGCAGGTGCGGCCCTTGCGCGTTGCCACTCGCCCCGATCTTCGCGATCTGAAGCCCCTGGCAAACGCTCTTCCCTTGGCTGACGGTGATCGAGTTGTCGAGCAGATGGGCGTAGCGGCTGCAGATGTTGCTGCCGTGATCGATGACCACGACATTGCCCCACGTTCCATCGCTCCCCGCCTTGATCACTGTCCCATCGGCGGAGGCCAGCACGGGCTTGCCTTCGTCGCTGTTGCCGGGAAGGTTGAAGTCCCACCCGTACTTGCAGACGTCGTAGCACCCGTTCGAGTGGGAGAGGTCGCAGTAGTCGCCGAGCACCTTGTCGTAGCCCTTCTCGTTGCAGATGTCGCAGTGCTCGGCCCACGACTGGGAGACTTCCCAGTTGTAGCCGGGCGGCAAAGGCACCTTGAAGTCGTTGCCGAAGCCTCCGAAGTCGCCGTCGCCCTCCGCGCTTTCGTACGTGGGCTCCGAGCTGTTGATGTTGGAGTTGTCTTCGGTCGCGCAAGCCGCCAACGCGGCCAGCAGACAGAAGAAAAAGGTCTTCTTCGCGAACATGGCTTGTCCTCTTTTGGCGGCATGAAGCCGCCGGTTGTTGTTTGCTAGACTGAAATTTCAAAGAGCATCTCACGAACGATTATTTTCAAGCATACCGCGATGGCGGTGCGCCAGCTTTAATGTTCACGAGAATCATGCCAAATCTCGGGAGAGAAGGAATGTTTTCACATCCTCCTGTCCACAAAATCCGGTTTCAAAAAAATCATAATCGGGAAATTCAAATAAAAAATTTTCACAAAATTATAAAAAAATAAAAACGCGACGCAGTACCGAAAATTCAACAAACAAAGTGTTGACGATTTCACATCGACACAAAATGATTGCAAATAAATGGTATGGGAATAAAATCACAGCGAAATATCCCATAACTTTTAAAAAATGAAGAAAATATCCGTTTTAATATTAGCCGTATTTTTATTAACGGCATGCGCAAACGCCATGGTAAAAAATGGCGCGACGCGAGACAGTCAAACTGCGCAAAATTCAGATAATGAATTTGTAAAAAACTGTCCTACTCAAGACAAAATCGGCAAAGATTATTGTATTTTCAGCAACATAAGCTGGAAAGTTTTTTACGATCAAGTTGCTCCGGATATAAAGAATTGCGAATTGATAAGTGAAAAATCTCCGGAAAGATCTCACTGTTATTGGGTATACGCGATGAGAGCAAAAGACCCTTCGCTTTGCGAGAAGATAAATGATAATTTCAGTCAAAATTCCGCGGGTCCGAGCTATGGATTTTTATCAAAAAGCAACTGCAAAAAAGAGCTTCATTATACGGCGCAAGATTCAGACTGGAGATTGGAAGCGGGATTTCCTCCTTATTCGGATCCTGTAGTTTTAGTTTATTCGGGAAAAGCAAAACTTGATGGATGGTTAATAGAGGGAGGCGCTAAAGGTGAAAAAAATCCCGACCCGTATTTCCATATTGCCGACAAAGATTTGCAAAAATTACCTTTTTCAATGCAGAAAAATCAGGAATATTTATTGAAAGTATATTCGAAGGAAAATAAATTTGAAAAAGTACCGCAAAAAACAATAGACAGGCTTAAAAAATTCAGTGAAAAAATTCCCGCCACGATAACTGTCGACAAAATAGAAGCGTTCACCGAAGGCTCGCCGATTTTGACGATAGTAGACGGTAAATAAAGGGAACATGTAAATATTTATTTTTTAAGTGACTCACGGAGGTTTTGTCAAAAATGGAGATAAACAAGGCGTTAAAAAATTCCAAGGGCTGGGGCCCCTTCGAATTTTAGCCTTGCGAATCCCATTTTTAAAAACCGCAGTGCCGGAACTTAAAAAATAAATATTTACATATTCCCTCCATAATTCACCTCACCACAAACCCAACTATCCTACC
>JACROX010000011.1 GCA_016214225.1 Candidatus Peregrinibacteria bacterium
ACCTAAAGGCAGCGTTTTAAAGGGGAGAAGAGATGTCCATGGTAAAGTGAAGCTTGTTTTGAAGAGGGGTGGTGTTGCGGCGAGCTGTAGTGATTTTGGAGAAAGAGATGATGGTTGGAATCCAGATATATTTGATGGGGCCGGCGGTTATTGTAATGAGGACGAGTACGATTGAGTCCCGGTAGGGTGATATAAGCTCCATTTTGGGATGAGCCGCTTAAATTTGTTTTATGGGAAAATCGGAAGGTGAATCAGGTCAAGGGAGAATTGTTAATGTGCTTGAGGAAGTTACTCCTGATAGAATTAATTTTCTTGGAGAAGTTCTAACCCATGCCATTCATAGTGGCGGATTTACCGGTGGTGATATTCATAAGTTTTCTGTAGGGGATTTGGTTGTTGTTAAAAGGATGATTGATATGTCAAGGCCTAAAGTGTCACTTTCTCGAGCTGATGCTTATGTCAGTTCTGTTATTGGAAAGATGAGGGATAGTTTTGCGATGCGGCTTCTTGAGATGAGGATTCCTCATGAAGTTGTTAATGATTATTTGTCGCGGGTTTATAGTTTTGAGCCTGATGTTTTTGAAGCTGTAGATACTCAAGTTACAGAGAGGCTGGAAGAGCTTGGGGCTGGTCATCTTTGTGTTTTTGAAGATGATAATGAAGAGGCTTCGTGGAGATTTGGGTCGAAAGGTTTTCCGAGCGCTTCTATTTCCACTACTCCAAAATCTTGAAGAATTTTATTTAATTGGTTTATTGAAATTTCGAGGCCTTCGTACCATTTTTTTACATCATCTGTTGGGTTTTGGGGGAAGTGTTGTTTCGCGCGGTTTAGGTTGTCGATTATGGGGAGAAGACTTTTTATAAGGTCCGTATTTGCCATGAAAATAATTGTTTTTCTGTCTTCTTCATGCCTTCTTTTTAAGTTTGTCATATCGGCTATCATGCGTTTCGCGGTTTCGGTCATTTGAGAAAGTTCTTCTTTTGTTTTTGCAAGTTCGTCCGGGTTTTGTTCACTTAAAACTGTCTCGTCTGAAATCGCTTCGTCAAGGTTTTTGGCTTCTTTCCGAGCTTCTTCGAGTTTCTTTTTTAGGTCGATTTTTCCATCTTTCTGATTGTTGTCGTCTTTTTTTGAATCCATCAGCTTTCAAGTAATTTTTTAATTTCCGCCACAAGCGCGATGTTGAATGAGTAGTTCATGCGTTTCGGGCCGAGTACTCCCAAATATCCGTCGAACCCTTTTTTATGATATTTTGTCACGAGGATGCTGCAACTTTGGATTTGCTCAAGTATGTTTTCTTCTCCGATGAATGTTTTTACATTGTCGGTTATGTCTAAAGAATTGCTTGTCTGGCGTTGTCGCGAAACTTACCAAATTTGTGGCTCGCGCCAGAATTGAAATCGCGTCATACAATTCCTCTCTTACTTTGCTCGCGTCATGGTCGCGTTTGAGTGTTTGAATGAGTTTTACGGCTTCTTTTCTGTCTTTTTCGTAATCGATCATTTCGTCCACGAAAAGTCTGTAAGCTTTGTCCGTGGGGACTCTTCCCGCCGAAGTGTGAGGTTGATAAATGTATCCTTCGTCTTCCAACTCAACCATGTCGTTTCTGATTGTGGCGGGGGATACATGAAAATGATAACTTACGAGGATTGTGTTTGATCCAACCGGTTCGGCTGTCTGGATAAAATGATTTATGATTGATTTTAATACTTGGCGTTTTCTATCTTCGGACATGTTTGTTTGTTAGAAACTGATTTTTTTTACATCTTGTCGCCTACCATCTTTACCAAATCCACGACTCTTGATGAATAGCCCCATTCATTGTCGTACCAAGCCATTACTTTAACAAAATTTCCTTGAATTACTTCCGTGGATAGTCCGTCAACTATTGAAGAAAGGGGATTGCCCTTAAAATCGGAAGAGACGAGAGGTTCATCCGTGTAGCCCAGAATTCTCTTCATTGGGCCATCCGCGGCTTCTTTGAGTTTTTGATTTATTTCTTCTTTTGTTACATTTTTGCTTAGTAAGCAGTTTAAGTCTACGATTGAAACCGTCGGTGTCGGTACGCGAATCGAAAGACCGTTTAATTTTCCATCAATTTCAGGGATGACTAATCCGATTGCTTTCGCGGCTCCCGTGGAAGTTGGAATCATTGAAAGTACCTCTCGCGCGGCGGAGATCTTTGTGCGGAAGGTCGAGGATTCTTTGGTCGTTTGTGTATGAGTGAAGTGTTGTCATGAATCCTTTTTCAATCCCGAAGTTGTCATTTAAAACCTTTGCCACAGGCGCTAAACAGTTTGTTGTGCAAGACGCGTTTGAAATTATATTATGTTTAGCAGAATCGTATTTATCCTGATTTACGCCAAGTACCATTGTTATATCGGCGTTTTTTCCCGGAGCTGTGATTATGACTTTTTTTGCTCCGGCTTTAATGTGTTTTTCCGCTTCTTCTTTATCCGTAAAAAACCCTGTGGATTCGATAACGAGGTCTATTCCCAAGTCTTTCCATGGAAGTTTTTCAGGGTCTTTTTTGTTGAAAATTTTATATGATTTTCCTTCAACTATTATGGTGTCGTCTTTTGATGAAATTGCGTATGGAACGACGCCGTAAGTTGAGTCGTATTTTAAAAGGTGAGCTAAAGTTTTTGCGTCTGTTAAGTCATTTATGGCAACTATATCGAAGAAATCTTTGTCTTTGTTTATGTGAAAAATTTGGCGGCCGATTCTGCCAAAACCGTTTATCGCGACTTTGAGTTTCATTGTGATTGAAAATTATTGGATAAAAATTTGTTAGAGTATAAATATCAAAAGGATTTATTTCAAGGGTACGATTTTTACGAAATTTAATTTTTCCGTGTCACAATTCTCTAAAATTCTACCGGCTTTTTGGCTTTGTGTTTCTTTAAAATAATCTTCAAGTCTTTCTTTTAAATCGTCGAAATCCATATCTTGCATTTCATCAATTGCAACGTAGTCTTTGGAGATTCTTTGTCTTCTTTCTCTTGTAGGGTCGTAAGCAAAAATTTTACCGCCCGTCATTCTGGAGCCGATATCGCTGATCCAATCATCCAACATGTATCCTTCGCCATCAGTCATATACTCAAAAGGGTAATCCGTTGCTCCTTCTGACACGATTACGGCACCGCTATTGCGAACTCCAAGACGCGCGCCGGCTTTTCCAGGACAATAGAATGTACCGCCCGTTGCCCACATGCAGGCTTGATTTCCGACAAGTACTTGCCCTTCCCGCTCTCTTAAATCACGATGAACTCTCAAAATAATTTTTGCGTTACCGCTCATTCCCTGTCCCACGGAATCATTCAAAGACCCTTCGTGTCTTATTACCATGCCATTACCGGACCATGCTCCATAATTATGTCCACCTTCCCCAACAGTATTGATAGTAATAACCTGATCGTTGCCCAAAGCGCCCAATCTCTCCATTTGCTCATAAATAAGACCAGAAAGACCTACGCCAACTTCACGGTCTGTATTTTTAATATTATAGTGAAGGTCAAGAGTTCTAATCTTTCCAGCCAAAAAGTCTTTTGAATCTTCCAAAATTCTATCACTCAAGGGATTATTATAAACATTCGCGACTGATTCACTTGCGTCGGAAATTATATTCTCCGGAGTCATCCACTGTGGTGGTTCACATTTGGCTAAAACCACTTGTTCCATATCCAAACTGTCGACAACAGGATTCCCCGTTTCTTTTTGAGAGAGACCATCCACGTCACCAACCATTTTTTCAAATTCCTCTTCGGTAATATCCATCTTAGCAAGCTCCTTCCGGATATCGCGAGCTAAAGCCAAAATACCATTTTTAACACCTTCTGATCCCTCTTCTATTTGGAACTCGTCTTGTAATTCATCGCCAATATCCATCACGCCTTCTTTCCCAACATCCCAACAAAATGCTTGCGCTGTCTTTCTTCATCCTGTGTCGTAATGCCGCGCGGACATCTGTTGGTATGGCAATTTGAACAAGCGATACATTGGACATAAGTCATTAGTAAAGTTCCAAGACCTATCGAATCCGCTCCCATTTTACGTATCTTCACAAAATCAATGGCGGTCATCATTTTGCCGTCAGCAACAAGCTTAACTCTCTTTCTCAATCCGGCTTTGACCAAATATTGATGTATCTCAGAGAGACCGATTTCAACAGGATAACCACAATATTCAACGGATTGCTCACCCGCGGCGCCGGTTCCGGCATCGAATCCGCTTACTTCCAAAATATCGGCGCCGGCCTTAACTGCACCAACCGCGATAGCTCCCAATCCCGGCATAGAAGCTATTTTGATGGAAATTTTTACGCGCGGATTGAGAGCCTTGTAGCCTCTGATCCTGGCCTGTAAATCCTCAATACTGTAAATATCATGGTTTGGCGGCGGAGAAATGAGTCTCGTACCGATTCTTACCTGGCGTACTTCAGCGATAAATCTATCCACTTTTTCGCCCGGCAAAGCCCCTCCTTCTCCAGGCTTTGCACCCTGTGAAATTTTGATACAAATCTCATCGGCTTCACAGGCGTATTGTCTGTCGGCTCCCCATCCGGCGGTACCAAACTGTCTTGAATAAGACCTGTCCAATGGTCTCTTTCCATTTCTGCTGCGTGATTTTTCCTCTCCACCTTCACCACTGGCGGACATAACTCCAAGCTTATTGCAACCGCGAACCATTGTGGCATGAGCAACTTTCCCATGCGCACCCAAAGACATGTGAGCCATTCTCAAAGATTTCAAGATGGTTTCGATTTTTGGAGCTTTAGCCAACAATTCCGGGGTTGTCTCGTCATGTTTATATCCTATGTCCAAGCAATCGCGCAGAGTCAAAATTTTGTTGAGCCTCCTCTTACTGCCGGCTTGAAAAGCAATATCGGAAAGTTCCTCATTTGAAAGTTCAGTTTCGTCAAAAAGCTGGGGAAAATCGGTAAGTTTTAGAGTGTCATCATCTTCGATGGCTTTATGAAACAATTTTATGAGAGCTTCTCTGTCGGGTTTCGCAGCCTGATTGAAAAATTCTCTTGTAAGATTATCGTATGCTCCTTCTTTCTGATCCTCTTTTTCGGTTGTATTTTCAAACCATTTTGCGGGGTCGCCTAGTCTTAGCAATTGAGCCTTAACCAAGGACTGATAAATCAATTGCATGCCAATTCCTCCAACTTGAGAAACGGTTTTGGCGCCGCCGTTTTTTGCGACTTCCGGAGCCAATCCAATCGCGCTGAACCAATATCCCATCCTTGCGCCGATGGCTGTCGTAATTCCAACTTTTGACATCATTCTGACAAGCTCTGTATTCAATTCTTTATGTAAATTGGTCAACGCCTGCTCCGAATTATCGGCCATATGAGCCACTTCTTCCAGTAACCATGGACATACGCCGGAAGCGCCTTGAGATATAAGCAGGCCTATATCGTGAGCGCTGCGAATTGTCCCTGAATCGACAACAAGAGAAATATTTCTGTCAAATCCATGATTAACCAGCTCTGTATTTATTTCCTGCACCACTAAAACTGGAGGAATCGCCATACTCGCAACTTCACCGTTAAACGCATTTCTGTCGGACAAAATAACTACGGACGGACCGCGGCCGCTATGTGATGAGCCCAGTTTTAGAACTTCCTTTTTTATATGAGCAATTTTTGCCAAAAAGGCCTTGTAGTCTCCATGAAACGAAATATCAATTTCCTTTACCTTTGGAGCTTCCATAGGGTTGTCTGTATATGCTTCATCAGACTTTTCTTTCATTTCTTTCAAAACTTCGGATGTTTGTATCGGAGTCTTTACGTGCCATTGCGGATAAATTTTAGGATAAGCTCTATTTTCAAGTGTCATTTCCGGTTTACGGCCGAGATGCACGTCTGTTTCAATAACATCCGGTTCACCTTCGGGATCAAAAGGCGGGTTTGTAATCTCGGCTGCCTTTGCCAGATACAAGTCATTTAAATTATTAATGTGTGGATCCAGTATTGCCAATGGGCCATGAAACCCCATGGATGTTATAATATTTTTACCATTTCCGATTCGCTCGACAGCACTCTCAATTCTTGCGTCGGTCCACCCAAATCCAGCCAATTTTGCCGACAAAACGGGATCGTTTTTAACTTCTTTCGCGGAAATTTTTACCTTGGAAACGGTATCCTTTGTTGATGAATTTTTAGGAATAAGAAGTCCGATGGTACTAAGTTCCTCCCAGTTCAATCCGGTGTGTCTAAGCACATCCTCCATCAATTCATCGTCTGTCAAAATTTTCCCTCCCGATAGCTTGGCGGCTAAAGTGCTTCCAGCGGTCAAACTGCCTGTATGCAAAACATCCTTATATTCAAACGGTATTGCTCCATCTTCGCTCGCAACAATAAGCCTTTTTCCCATTCTTTTCCCGTCTTTATATTCCATCTCCTTCCACCTCGCGGGCCTAAGACCCAGACGATCCATATGTACGACGAAATGCTCATCATCCAAAGCAAAAGCGGCTGTTGGTCCTTCCCACATTCCAAAAGATCCCATCGCGCGTTTGCTGGCCTGAAGAAATTTTTTCACATATGGATCATCGGTTTTCAACAATGATGGAGGAATCAATCGTATCAAAGCCTCGGGCAAGGGAACGCCGTTTACCAACATCAATTCCAAAGCGTCGTTTAGATGCGCGGAATCACTGCCGCCATTAACCAAAACTTTTTCCATTTGATCTGTCACAACATTTGTCGAAAATCTGTTGTGGACAATCGCGGCAATTGCCTTAAGCAGCTCTAATATTGGAAAAAACTTTCTCAACTCCGGTCCCATTAAAACCCCCTTAAACACAACTCTGTCCATGGCCAAAGAAGCAAGTTTAACCCCACGAATACGATTGTTTATCCTTCTGGAAACACGATAAAGAGTTGTCGCGTCATGCTGGCGATCTATTCCCGGGACCAAATATGTTATTTTATGATACTTAGGAATTCTCGGTATACGTCTCGGGTCAATACAATTTTCGTCGGTTTTAATTTCCTCCCAATCCAAAACTTTAAGGCCTCTTCTCTGGAAACAATCATTTATGGCTCTTCGTGTTTCCTCGGTATCCAAATCTGTTAGAGAACGATCAAAATGAAACACCGCGACCTGAACATCTTTTGGATCATGAATTTCATGTCTTTGTCTTTCGGTCAACATATCCGTCCATTGCGTTTTATCTTTGGTGTCCATCAAAATACCGTAACCATCCGCGCCAAAAACTTTTCCTCGATCATCAATACTGAGACCGCTACGAAAGGGCATGTTTTCTCCCGCACTAATAGCTAATTGAACATTTTTGCTACTTGCGATACCGTCCATATCCACGACTCCGGCAACTCCGCAGGCACCGTGGTCCTCAGCTGTTTCAACTTCCTGACTCGCAGTTTTTTTAAGATATATGAGTCTTGTTTCAGCAAATTCCCGCTTCTTTTGACAAAACTTTAACATGTATTGGTAAAAAAAAATTGTTTCTAAGTTAGCAAAATCTTTCTGAAAATCAAATAACATACTAAAATGGTCTAAATAAGGAATTGACGAAATCCTTCCATTGTCTTGTGCTATAATTCTCGCATGAAGATTGTTAAGATGAATGATAAAGGTGTCCTTCCTGAAGCTGTGCGGATTTTGAAGCATGGAGGAGTTGTTATGCATCCGACTGAGACGTGTTATGGCTTGGCTGTGGATGTGTGTAATCGGCAGGCTTTGGGGAAATTGTATAAGCTGAAAGGCAGGGATGTTTCGAAGCCTTTGAGTATTTTGGTGTCTGACTTGAAAATGGCGCGGAAGTATGGTGTGTTTTCCGATAAGGCTTTGGAGCTGGCTTGTAAATATTGGCCTGGGCCGCTTTCAATTGCCGTGCCGAGGAGCGGGGAACTGCCGAGTTTTTTTAATAATGGTGTTGAGTTTGCGTCTATGCGTTGTTCAAGTGATAAATTTTCTTCCAAACTTGTGAATATGTTTGGTTCTCCGATCACTACCACAAGCGCTAATGTTTCAGGTAAGCTGCCTTTGTATGAAGTTGATGACGAGGTATTGGCTGACTTTGGTGAATCTGTTGATTTGGTTGTGGACGGCGGAGAGTTTGTTGTTAAAGAGCCTTCGACTATTGTGAAGGTGGATGGGGATAAAGTGGAAGTTCTTAGGGAGGGGGAAATTCTTTTTAAGAATTTATAGAATACAAAAGTTATACAACAGAGTTCATTTTGTTCAACTTTAAATTTGTTTTGCCTGTTTTCTTTTTACTGTAGCGGTAATTGTTGAGTACTAATGTTGTTTGTGAGTAGTTTTTTTGAACTTTCAGGCTATAATTTGTTGACTGTCAGGGGATTTAATCATAATCTGGGCTATAGGAATTAGCGTAAAAAAGTTATACACGAGCTGTGCACAAGTTTTGAACAATGGGTTATAGGTTGATTATTGAATTTTGTTTATATAGAGCTGAAAATGGAACATGTGTCGGTGCTTAAAAATGAGGTTCAAAAGTATCTGAATTTGAAGGATGGTGGAATTGTTGTAGACGCGACGTTAGGACTTGGTGGACATGCTTTGGACATTTTGAAAAATATTGGGAAAAATGGCAAGCTTATCGTTTTTGAGCAGGATGAAAGGAACTTGGAAGAAGCGAAGATCAGGCTTAAAGATTATGAATTGCAAGTTACATATATTCAGGACAATTTTTGTTATTTGAAAAGTAGGATTTCCGGTTTTGGTTTCGAAAAAGTTGATGCGATTTTGTTTGATTTGGGGCTTTCTTCTCCTCATGTTGATGATCCTGCGAGAGGTTTTTCTCTCATTAAAGACGGACCTCTGGATATGAGATTTAATCTTAAAGGAAAACTTACCGCTGAAATTGTCATAAATACTTATATCGAAGAAGATTTAGGCAGAATTTTTTTTGAATACGGCGAAGAAAAATTTTCCAGAAAAATCGCGAGAGCTATTTGTGCGAGGAGAAAGGAAAAACCTTTTTCTTCAACCAAGGATCTTGCTGATTTTATTTCTGAAAATGTTGGCGGCAAGTTTAATAAAGTTCATCCCGCCACGAGAATTTTTCAAGCTTTGCGAATTGAAGTTAATGATGAGCTTAATGCTCTTAGGGAGGCTCTTACGCAAGCCGCGGAAGTTTTGCGGGTTTCGGGCCGTGTCGTCGTTATTTCCTATCATTCACTTGAAGATAGGATAGTGAAGCAGTTCTTTAAGGCCATGGAGAAGCCTGAAGTTATCGATAGCGAGAAACTTTTATATCAAAATTTCGATGATCCCATTTTTGAAAGAATTACCAAAAAACCGGTTGTTCCTACTGATGAAGAAATCAACGCAAATAGAAGAGCCAGAAGCGCGAAGTTGAGAGTTTATGAAAAGGTAAGAGAGGTTATGTATTAGTTGGTACACCACCTTTGTGTGGGCTTAGAGTTCGCTCTCGCACGGGGAGTGGGCTCACATTACTTGTTTAGCAACCCTTCGGGGCGACTATATGCCACAATTGGTCTTATCAAGAGGGAGTTCGTATCGAGGAAATTTTTTAAAGAAATTTTTTCCTAATGTTGAACTTGGTCCTTATTTCCTCGTTTTTTCGTTGATTTTATTTGTGGCTGTTATTTCCGTTACCACTTTGGTTTTTTCCACAAGGCAAGTTACGAAGGGATATGTCCTCAGTTCTCTTGAGAATCAACATAAGTCTTTGCTGAGAGAAAACGAGAGAAGAGATATGGATATGTCCGTGGTCAGGTCTTTAAAGCATATTGAGGAGTCCGGTAAGGTTAGAACTATGGTTAGGCCGTCAAAGACTGTGTTTGTGTCAGGGGAGACTTCCATAGCGAAAAACTAAGGAACCTCTGAAAAACGCGTATTGCTGTGTCAACTTCGTCGCTTCCTCCTCGCCGTACAAGCTCGTACGGCTCATTCGTAAGCTCCTCGTTTCCTTGCAATCCATCGTTTTTCAGAGGTTCCTTAGAGGTATGCTGAAAAACCAGTTGAATTTTATAGCTGATTCCTTTAATCTACTTGTACTTAAGGGTATTTTTTA
>JACROX010000039.1 GCA_016214225.1 Candidatus Peregrinibacteria bacterium
TCAAAAGATAATAATATGATAGGAGCTTTGGCGGGAATAGCCGCGGCAATATTGCTTGGATACTTAATATTTGTGGGATCGATGAAAATCAATGTAAAAAAGTTTTTTAATATAACAAGCATTGTACTAATTTTATTTGGCGCGCAATTGGTTGCAAACAGCGCGCACGAATTTCAAGAAGCAGGGCTGATAGAGGAAATATCGCCTCTACTAAGCGCGATAATAAGCTACGCCATATATTTTGCAGTAGTCCTTATTCTTTGGAAAAGAAAAACTTAACCGCACAAGTCCTCCTACCGCAAACAGCCAATTTTTTATTGATTTAACCGGATGAGAAACTTTTTTGTCCGGATACGCGGCGCCAACAACCAAAACACCGGCTCCTCCAATACCTAAAATGGAAATGGGATCAAGCATAGGAATAAAAGTTAAATGACAAAAATCGGTATTCATAGTAACATATTCCAAACAATTCTTAAACAAGCATGCATAAAATTGAAAAAATATTAAGCGCGATTCTGCCGGTTCTGGATCAATGGGGATACGTGGGGATCGGAGTAATTTCTCTTTTGGAAGCGACTCCATTGGTGGGCTTTATAGTTCCCGGGCAAACCATTGTGATTATAAGCGGATTTTTGGCGCAAAATGATATTTTCAATATTTGGTATTTAATGATAGCGGCTTCTGCGGGGGCGATTGGAGGGGATTTAATCGGATATATTTTAGGTAAAAAATACGGGCATCCGTTTATCGTAAAATATGGAAAATATTTTTATCTCAAAGAAGAAAATTATAAAAAGACTAAAGATTTAATGACCAACCATGTCGGGAAAGCTCTTATAGTGGGAAGATTCACCGCTTTCACAAGGGCTCTCGCGCCTTTTATCGCCGGCATTGTTGAAGTGCCTTTTATTAAGTTTATCTGGTATAACATTATCGGCGGAATAGCGTGGAGTGTAAGTTTTGTGCTTATCGGTTACATTTTTGGAGCGAGTTACAAAATCGTCGCGAAATCTCTCGGAGTGATAACGACCACGGTAATAGTAGCCACAATCTTACTTATGTGGCTTTATAAAGTGATAAACAAGAAAAAACATATTTTCAAAAAGAAACATATAATCGCGCTGATTGTTAATGTTTTTTCTCTTTATATATTCGGGAAAATGATAGAAGACGTTATGCGCCACCAGTTAATAACAAGATTTGACGTGTGGGTTAGCGAACATATTATGAACATCTGGCAGCCTCTTTTAAACAAAATAATGATTGTAATAACAGGCATAGGCAGTCCTGAAACAGTGTCTGTTTTCTTTGTGGCAGTAATGATTTTTCTTCTTATCAAACGCAAAAAATATGAATCGATATTTTTATTTTCAACATTTTCTTTCGGCATGATTTCAGGATTTCTCGTGAAATATATAGTTGGGCGATTTAGACCCGCTATCGGATTAATCTCGGAAACAGGCCACAGTTTGCCAAGCGGACACGCGCTTGGCACTACATTATTTTTCATGCTTTTTATGTATCTTTTCAGGAACTGCGTCAAAAATAAAATATTAAAAACACTGTTCATAATTGGAAATATTTTAATGATTCTGATAATTTCATTCAGCAGAATTTATTTAAATGTACACTGGGTAAGCGATATAATCGCGGGCATAAGCCTTGGTATTTTCTGGTTCACGTTGGCATTTTTAAGTTTTGAATCGGTGAAAGCTTTCTCGAACGCAAAAGAAATAAACAAATGATAAAAGAAACAGTCATCAATATCAGAAATAAAATCTTCAAGTTTTTTTACAAATTTATTTTAAAACCGATACTTTTTCAAATGGATCCGGAAACCGTCCATGACGGTTTTACTTTTTTCGGGAAAATTCTCGGCTCAAATATCGTAACAAGAAAAATAACGGAACTGATGTTTGCCTATTCAAACAAGATGCTAAATCAGCGCGTTCTTAATATGGATTTTAAAAATCCGATTGGCATGGCCGCCGGGTTCGACAAGGACGTAAATCTCACGGATATTTTACCTTCTGTCGGTTTTGGATTCGCGGAAGTGGGCTCTATAACCGGAGAAAAATGCGAAGGAAATCCAAAGCCGCGCCTATGGAGATTAAAAAAATCAAAAGGACTTGTCGTTTATTATGGACTTAAAAATGACGGATGCGAAAAAATCGCGCGAAAAATCAAGGATAAAAAATTCAAAATACCTATAGGCGTCAGTGTTGCTAAAACAAACTGCAAAGAAACGGCTGATTTGCAAAAAGGAATTGATGACTACTCAAAGGCCTACAATACCCTAAAAGAATTCGGAAGCTATATGACTATAAATATAAGCTGTCCAAACGCGTTTGGCGGACAACCTTTTACGGACGCGAATTCGCTCTCGAAACTTTTGGATGAAATAAAAAAACATCAGAATGAAAAACCGATATTTTTAAAACTTCCTCCCGATTTGCCGACAAATAAACTCGATGAAATAATTGAAACCGCGAGCAAATATAAAGTATCAGGTTTTATATGCGCTAACCTTACAAAAGACAAACACAACAAAGAAATTAATGCCAGAATAATTGACAAAGATATCCCGAAAGTGGGAGGAATAAGCGGGAAACCCGTTGAAGAGTTGGCCGATGAAGTAATCAAATACGTTTACAAAAAAACAAATGGCAAATATGTTATAATTGGATGCGGAGGAGTTTTCTCGGCCAAGGACGCTTATAAAAAAATCAGACTCGGCGCGTCTCTTATTCAGATGATAACGGGGATGATTTTTGAAGGACCTGAAATTATAAGCGAAATAAATTTAGGACTTGTGAAACTGCTTAAAAGAGATGGATTTAAAAATATTTCGGAGGCGATAGGCATTGATAATAAATAAATATGGCCATCACAAATATTTTAAAAAATTTTCCAAAAGAGTCTTTACTTGGATTAAAACCGAGACCTTACTTTAATCATTCCGTTGAATTTAAACATCCGTTCACGGCAGAGGACAGGGCTGAAGTATTGGAGAAAGTCGGTTTCAATGTTTTTGCTTTTCCATCCGAAATGATAACGGGAATGGATATGCTTTCAGATTCCGGAACCGACAGGCATGATAATTCCGAGCAATGGGCACTTTGACACGACACAGGCGAATATAGAAGCGAATGGGATGGAAGCTCTGAATTTATTTTCAAAATATTTGAAAGATGAAAAATCAAATTCTTATTTTAAAGGAGACATGGACACGGAATCTCTAAAAAAATTATTGGATGAAAAACATGAAAAAATCCCATTGGTATATCTTACGATTACAAACAATACGGGAGGAGGACAGCCGGTATCTTTAAAAAATATTCAAGAAATCTCAGATATGGCGCATGGTTACGGGATACCGTTTTTCTTGGACGCGTGCAGGTTCGCGGAAAACGCGTGGTTCATAAAAAAACATGAAACCGGATATGAGAACATGCCTATTGAAAAAATTGTTAAAAAAGTTTTCATGTTCGCGGACGGCTTCACTATAAGCTTTAAGAAGGATGGACTATCCAACATGGGAGGAGGTCTTTTCATAAAAGAGGACGGATTATTCGCGAAAAAACATCCAGAATTTTTGGATGAGTTGATGAATTATCAGATTTTAAAAGAGGGACATCCCACCTATGGAGGTCTGTCAGGGAGGGATATTATGGCGCTAGCGGTTGGACTGAAATTTGTAACGAAACAAGAATATTTGGACGCGAGAATAAATCAGATAAAAAGTTTTGGTGAAGGAATGAAGATGGCCGGATTGTCTATTTTAACGCCAGCCGGAGGACACGCGATATATTTGGACATGAACAAATTTTTCGAAGGAACAAGTTTGAAAAAAGAAGATTTCGGGGGAGTATCATTCACAATTTTATTATTGGCCATATATGGACACAGGGCTTGCGAGCTTGGAGATTTTGCTTTCGGCTCGTATAACGAAGAAACAAAAGAAGAACA
>JACROX010000046.1 GCA_016214225.1 Candidatus Peregrinibacteria bacterium
CCGTTTTGCAACGGTCTCACTCAAGCGAGCTCCGCGAGTCTTGAGTGTAGGCGAAGGATGACACGCAAGAAAATTTTGCGACGGTCAGGAGCTAAAAATTTTCTTAGCGGGTCAAGATTTTCCCTATTGAACAAGTAGCGAGAAAATCGGTCCGCTTGAATATTTATCGTCACAAAATCTTCGTCACCACGAACATAAAAACAACTCCGATCAAAGTCATTGCTATGGTTTTCCATGAAGAATTTTTACTATGAGCCTCGGGCAAAATATCGGAAGCGCCTATATATAATAAAAACCCCGTAAAAAAGCCCAAATACAAAACCATCGAACTGTCCGAAAGGCTGAAAAAAAGAGTTGAAAAAGCACCCAGTACAGGCATAATGGCATCTATAAGAGCAAAGACAAATGCCTTTTTCCCGCTATTATGATGGGAGAGCATCAAAGAAACGGTATTGAGCCCGTCGGAAAAATCATGCGCGATAACAGCGACGGCAACAAAAACACCAACCGCTGAAGAAATTTGAAAACCAAGACCGATACCGACTCCATCCAAAAAAGAATGTCCCGCCAAAGCAAGCGCGGAAGCCACTCCTACAGCCGGATGTTTATGCTCAGCATAGGACGATTCATGCGAATGATGAATAAGAAGCGTCTTTTCAAGAATATGAAAAAATAAAAATCCGATAACGAGCGCGACCATCGCGCTACGCAATTGCATATCATCGCCTTTCACAAGCGCGGATATTTCGGGAAACAAATCAAAAGCCACGACACCCAACAAAACCCCCGCTGTAAAACCCAGAATAAGGTGTAATTTATCCCTGTATTTCAGCCCGACAATCCCACCCAAAAGAGTGGAAACAAATGTCATGGCGGCAAAGAATCCAAACATATCGTGAGTATACAATAAAAAAATGCTAAAATACACATCGTGAATAAAAATTTACATATCGCAAAAAACGAAGCTTTCAAGGGAGAAATATATCTCATATGCGAAATGCTTTTATGGGGTATGTTTCCAGTTTTTTCAAAACTCGCATTTTTATCGATACCGCCACTCTATACGGCGGGATTAAGCACTCTCATAGCGGCGGGATTTTTCGCGTTGGTACTGACAATCCGCAAAGAATGGAAAGAGATAAAAATCAAATCCGCATGGAAAGACACCCTCCTCGCCTCGTTCATAATAGGCTTTGTTTTTTACACGCTTGCATTTATCGGAATGGAAAAAACTTCGGCGGGCAACGCAAGCATAATAAGCCTCACGGAAGCTTTTTTCGCCATGTTTATTTTTTCACTATGGAAAAAAGAACACATGATTTTTAAACATAAAATCGGAGCGATTTTGATGATAGTCGGAGCGGGGATTATTCTTTTTCCGGGGAAAATTCAAATAAACCACGGTGACATATTTATTCTCACGGCCGCGGCAATAGCGCCTTTCGGAAATTATTTCGCGCAAAGAGCGCGCAAAAAAATCGGCTCAATAATGATAATGTTTATAAGAAGCATATTCGCGGGAATCTGCCTGCTGATGTTGGCGTTGATATTCGAGCAAAAACCAAGCGCCCAAGCCATCCGTCACAAAAACAACTTCATTCAATTCACTCACGGCAGGAGTAACCCTTCTCACGGCTTATTTTTTCCTTGGAGAAATTCCAACAATTTGGCAAATATTGGGACTGATACCTTTATTCGCCGGAACAATACTTCTGACCGCGTATAAGCTTCAAAAGAAATTTTAAGTTGACCTTCTCGAAATCACCAGCAATACGCCTGTTAAGTCTTCTTCAAAACTTATTTTGCTTTCACAAAAACACGCCTATTTCACAAACCATCTTTGGCGCTTTCTTTATATTTCTTCCATCCCAAAACACTCCCAACAGCCGCCCCTACACCGATACCGGCAAGCAAAACGGCTAAGGAACCGGCGGCGGAATTTTGGTGATATAGCAAATTCGCCCACAACCCTGCCGCGGCACCAAGTATCACCCCATTTCTAACCTCTCCACTAATTTCACGTATTGCTCTTTCCGCCTCAACTTTCTTTGGGTCCAAATAATCTTTGTAAACATTTTTTCCATGATAACTCATAACAGTTTCTCCATAACGCACCTCTTCTATAATTTTATCAACAACCTCCTGAAAATAATCATCATCCTTTAAAATAAGAGGTTCTGTGCCAATCATAATCTGCCGTCCTGAAATATTCCCATGACTAAAATGGCCATCTTCCCTGACATCATGCAGAGGCAAATAAATACGGATCACTAATCCAATAGTAGTTTCGGTAATCGTAAGTTCAACCCCTCCCTTACTGGCAAGCCCGTCGGGGAAAAGCCCGCACTTAAAAGCAGACTCCGGAGAAAATCCATAATGATTTTCCAAAACACCCGAAAGAAGGTTTTTTAAATTCTCACTTCCATCCAACTCCTCACCGCATTCTAAAGCATTTTCATCCATAAATTTTTAAGCATAAGGAATAATATCCTCCACGGAACCCCCGTTGTCCTTTAATTTAAATAGCTCCAATTTACCAATAACTTTAACCATACTGCCGACACTCACGACATTCATCTTCGTCATCCTCGTCATCAATTGCGTTAACCAATCTTCATGTCCCAAGATGTCAACAAAAACTTGAGACAAAATCGGATCAACAAGAAGACAGCCATCTTGAAGGAGAGTCCTCGCCAACGCCGTAGTCACTTCTCTAAATATTTTCTCAATCTGCGGATCTAGATGTTGACTCATATGATCAAAGAACATGACCCAAGGAGCGCCCGCGTCTTTGGTATAATCATAATCACTCGCAGAATAATCAAAATCAGAAGGTACATCATCAATACGTTTACTCATATATGACTTAATAATAGCCTCAAAAATTGCGATAGTCGCGTTCACAAGCTCTAAATTCTTCCTTATGCAAGCCTCTCTAAATTTCGGAGTTCCGGAAAAGTCATAGTAAAGATTATTTTCAGGATTCATTAAATTTTCCCTCCTGCAGTACAAATCGGGCAAGGCTAATTTTCCAACAGCTCCAATAAAGTACAGATCGCGACACCAAGAATCCCATTTATTACGCATCTGAGACACAGTCTCATTAATAGACCTTTTTGCCAGCTCCATATTCCCACCGCTCCATGCGATATCTAATATGGATGCCGAGAAAGGAAGCCACAAAACATCTTTGCCTCCTGAAGAATTAGCTTTTCCCTTAAGCATATCATCTAGATATTGATCAAGCTCTTTTCCGGGAATTTCAGAATTAAATCGCGACAAATCCATCCTTGCGGGACTACATTTCACTTGATCGCCCAACGCGCCTCCTCTTTAAAGAATCCATAAAATTCATTAAAATATCTTAAGTATACTCTTCTAACACAGGTTTCTCACGATGTCAATATCCCTAAACGCGCGCTCTGGACAAAAGACTTTTAATTGCTAGAATAGCAGTACTTATTTCCTAAATCTTTAAACATGAACAAAAAGCTAATTTCAGCGCTGATTGTTTCGACGGCATTAGTGGTCTTGACAGCTTGTTCTTCGGCAAAACAAGAGCCAAAAACGGCTCCGGCTACACAGCCCGCCGCGCCTGCCGCGCAAGTTGTTGAACCAGGCAAAATCGCTTTCGACTATCCTGTCGCAGAAAGCACGACGGCAAAAGCCGGCGATTACGTGCTTGTCCCATCTTCCTCAACAATCAAATCATCTCTTGAGAAAGGAGGCAAAGACACGGTTTTCATTTTCTACGCCGCAAAAATGGTTGAACCCGGATCAAAAGAATCAAAAGTTGAAGATTTAACGGGAGACAAATTTTCAGCTCCAAACGCATTGATTGTTCCTATCAAATCGGGCGAAACAGCCGCGAAAGGAGACTTGGTTCTAACATGGTGGCAATCGGGAAGCGGAATGACAAAAGGATTCGTAACGGAAGCGGGAAAAACTCCAAAAGTGGTATATTCTGACGGATCAACAAAGGGTGAAGACACATTAAAAGAAAACACATTCCATAAATTGACGGGTGAGCTTGAAGCGGGCGCGACAGTAGCCGCGAAAGACGGTTCATTTTTCAATCACGGAGTTGTAATAAATGTTTCCGGAGACAAAGTATTGGTAAACGGATTCGCGGGCTTCATGACTGTTTACAACAAAAGCGATGTAACTCCAATGCCTGTTAAACTCGAAGTTAAGGCCGGTGACAAAGTAATGGCGCCGGTTATCGGAAGCTACAAAGAAGTAACGGTAAAAAGTGTAAAAGCGGACAAAGGTCAATTTGAAGGCGAATATGACTGGGCGGGAGAAAAAACAACAGAAACTTTCTACTTCGGAGAGGTAATCTCCAAGCTGTAAGAAGGTTAAAAAATCTTTAGAAAAAACCCCGATTGTCATATCGGGGTTTTTTAAAATTCAAAAAACAACCGCTACGCAAGAAGCTTAGAACCTTAAAAGATTAGAAGGCTAGAAAACTCCCGAAGCCCTGTGGTTTTTTTTAAAATTTGTGCCTCTACTTTGCCGTTGCTGTACTTTATGTACTGACCCCCATTATATGAAGGTGGGTATCCTCATTTCACAGTCGCAACTGTGATAAATTTCAGACTCCCATAACGTAGTTGATAGAGAGAGTAGATAAGACTCTGACGAAACAGAGTAGAGCATCCTCAATATATATTAACGGCAATCCAGTGTAAAGGGCTTAAACAAGCCAATAACAAATAACCATCCACACAACATGGAGTATTTCATCATAGAAAAAATACACCATATTCAGGTACCCAAAAGTAAAACCGCGCTTATAGCGTTACTTAAATTCTGCATCAGATAGCCCAAAAACGAGAATCCAAACAAACTTCTTAGAATGAAAACATCAACCAAAATTATCGCAACAAAATATTTCACTCCGTTATTCAGATAATTATCATACGCGTTATAAAATTTCCTTGGCATAAACAGCCCTAAAACTTTTGAACCATCGAGCGGAGGAAAAGGGAAAAGATTAAAAACACCCAAAAGCACGCTCACATGAAAAACCATCCAGAAAAGCAAATTAATCGCGTCAGGCAAATAGGTGCCAAGATATTTTAAAGGCAAAGCCACCGCAAAAGCCAAAATGAAATTTGAAACTGGACCGGCAAGCGCCGTCAAAGCGCTATCCCTAACGGGAGATTTGAAGTTGGCAGAATTCACGGGAACAGGCTTCCCCCAGCCAACGGTCTGCGTCAAAAGAAACAAAAGACTTCCGATGGGATCCAGATGAGCAATCGGATTCAATGTAAGCCGACCATGAATTTTCGCGGTAGGATCCCCAAGATAATAGGCCACAAGCGCGTGCGAAGCCTCATGCGCAGTAAGTGTAACAACAAGAGCCACAATAAAATATAAAAACTGTATTATTTGGTTTTGCAAAATATCCATGGCAAAACAAAGATGCCATAAAGAGAAAGGAATCACAAGTGGGAGAAAATAGAATATCGCAGAGACAAGCCCAAAACTAGACAAAAATCCCCGGGGAAAATTATTAAATTTTCCTAAAATTTCAAACAATTTCCCATAACCCCATTCCTTGCCTTTTTAAAAATATCATATAAGCTCAGTAGCGCACAGCGAAGCAATCTTACAAACTATCGTGTGACCTGCGAGCGCACGGCGCGAGCGCGAACAAGCGAAGCGTGTGGCTCTGCCACCGCTGAGCGCAGTGAGCTTATCAAATAAGGAGAGATCGCATAGTGGTCGAGTGCACCGTCTTGGAAAGGCGGCATCTGCCAAAAGCGGATCGGGGGTTCGAATCCCCCTCTCTCCGCCATGGATACTGTCTAACTAAACAGTTATTAGACAGTATTTTCTTGATTAACAAGCCAAATCATGGGGCGGAAAAATCCCATCCCCACAAAGAAGGTTCTGAGGAATAATGAGTTAGACACAGATAACCCTCAGAACCCATGTTTAAATTAAGATTAATTAAAGGAATAATCAACCTTTCTTCGCTTCTTCAAACGTATTTGATCAATTATCTTGAGTTTCACAAGTTTGAACCGAGAGAACCTGTGGAAAGAGGATATACTC
>JACROX010000047.1 GCA_016214225.1 Candidatus Peregrinibacteria bacterium
ATTTGAGTGTCCGGTAAGGTTTTAAGGTATTTTAAATCTATAAAAACGGCTTTTGGCTGATATGTTGTGCCAAGCAGGTTTTTCCCGCCGGATAAATCCACTCCTGTTTTTCCGCCTATTGCCGAATCTACCATTGCTAGAAGTGTTGTTGGAATTTGGATGTATGGCATCCCTCTCATGTAAATAGAGGCAAGCATGCCTCCCATATCTCCCGCGATTCCTCCTCCTAA
This sequence comes from Candidatus Peregrinibacteria bacterium, assembly GCA_016214225.1. Classification (GTDB taxonomy): domain Bacteria; phylum Patescibacteriota; class Gracilibacteria; order UBA1369; family LOWO2-01-FULL-3; genus JACROX01. The sequence continues at coordinate 231 of JACROX010000047.1, forward strand.
AATAATTATTGCATCTTTTCGATCAAAGTTTTTGTTCACCATTTCTTCCGCTAATTTTTCTACTGTTTCCAGTCGTTTTGACAATTCTCCGCCTGAAAATGAGATTATTTCCGTTTTTATTCCGTTTTTTCTTAAAAATTTCAGAAAAGAATCCCCATAAAGTTTTTTTGTAGTTGAATCTGTGATTATTGCGTATTTACTGCCAATATTTTCTTTTTTAAGGAAAGAGGGGATAGAATTTACCACCCCCTCTTGTATAAAAATTTTGTACGAGCTGTTTATGTGACCTTTAAGCCTTAAAGTGATGGTTGTCATAGTGTTTTTCCTACTGCTTTTTCTATTGGAATGAGATTGTCCATCATTGTTTTGAATTGGTCCGGAGTCAGTTGCTGTTGAGCGTCTGACAACGCTTCTCCCGGATTTGGATGCACTTCCACTATAAACCCATCCGCGCCGCACGCAATAGCAGCTTTTGTCATCGGTTCGATTAAGGATCTTTTGCCTGTTGCATGGCTTGGGTCAACTATAATTGGCAGGTGGCTAAGTTCTTTTACGAGAGGAACTGTCGCGAGAGCAAGTGTGTTTCTTGTCTCTTTTTCGAATGTGCGAATTCCTCTTTCGCAGAGAACAACATTAGGGTTTCCGTGCACGAGGATATATTCCGCGGCAAGCAAGAATTCTTCAATTGTGGCTGACAGCCCGCGTTTTAGCAGTACCGGTTTTCCCGATCCGCCTATTTCTTTTAGCAATTCAAAATTTTGCATGTTTCTGGCTCCAATTTGAATCATGTCTGTTTTTTTGATGATCGCGTCTAGGTCGCGAATGTCTACAATTTCCGTAACTACGGCCATTTTATGTCTATCGGCTACATTTCTTAGGATTTCCAATCCTTCTTCTTTTAGGCCTTGAAAGGCGTATGGGCCCGTGCGTGGCTTGTATGCGCCGCCGCGCATTATTTTTATACCTGTTTTCGCAAGTTGCGAGGCGACTTCTTCCATTTGTTCTTCCGATTCAACCGAACATGGGCCTGCGATGGCGGCAAGCTGATTTGAGCCTATTTTAATCCCGTTAATTTCAACTATTGTGGGTTCTTTTTTGGTTTCTATGCTGACAAGTTTAAACGGCTGAACGACGCGCATTACTTTTTCAACACCTGTTAGGGATTCGAGATGGCCGATACTTAGGTCTCTTTCTTCTCCGATTACGGCGATCACTGTACGTTCAACTCCGTATAGGGGTACCGGTTTCAGCCCTTTTTCTTCAAGTTCTTTTATTATTTGTGCGGCGGCCTGTTGTGGAGCGCCGGCTTTCATTACTATTATCATGTTTGAATTTTCAAAATTTGCGCATGTGATTTTATTTAATTATAATGCTTTTGTCCAATAATTATTTGAAATGAGGTTTTGGCGAATGCGAAAAGGGCAGGTGTCAGCAAAATTATCAACATTGGCTGTGATCTTGTTTCGTGCAAAAAAACGATTGAAATGTTGACTAAGGATGAGTGTTTGTATTCCGCTTTGGGGATGCATCCTTATGAAGCCGAGGCTGTTAATATGGCTTTAATGAGCGAGTGGGAGAAAATTGTCGCTGAAAATAAAAGAGTCGTGGCCGTGGGGGAGTGTGGACTGGATTATTTTAAAGGGCGTGTTTCCAAAGATATTCAGAAACATGCTTTTAAAATGCAGATTGAATTTGCCGTTAAAGTCGGATTGCCTTTGATTGTGCATAATAGGGAAGCGGACATGGATTCTTTGAGGATTTTGGATGCATTCGGTGAGGGGCTTAACGGTGTGGTTTTTCATTGTTACGGGAGTAATCTTGAATTTGCGAAAGAGCTTTGGAAGAGAGGATATTTGACTTCATTTACGGGGATTGTTACTTATCCGAGCGCTTTGAACGTCGTTGCAGTTGTGAAAGAAATTCCGATGAATCTTTTTATGGTGGAGACCGATTGTTCTTATTTGGCTCCGCAAAAATACAGGGGTTCTACGAATGAGCCGGCGTATGTCGTGGAAGTTGTGAAAAAGATTGCTGAAGTGAAAGATCTTTCTTTTGATGAAATTGCGAATGTTTCGACTGAGAATGCGATGAGATTCTTTGGGTTATAGCGATTTTAGAAGTTCGGTTATTTCTTTGAATTCTTTCGGACTTATTATTTTTTCGAAGCCGAGTCTTTTTGATTCTTTTATCCTTTGGTCCGTGAAACTTACTTTCCTAAGTTCTCCGGAAAGGCCTACTTCTCCGTAAATTATCGCTTTGCTTGCTGTCGGTTTTTTTAGATATGAAGAAGCAACCGCCGTTAAAACCGCAAGGTCGGCGGCCGGTTCCGAGAGTTTTATCCCGCCTACGATGTTGATGAAAACATCCTGATTTTGAAGATTTAATTTTCCGTATTTTTCAAGAACCGCGATGAGGATTTGAAGTCTGTTTAGGTCGAATCCGTTGGCTGTTCTTTTGGGATAACCAAACGGGGTGGTTGAAACAAGAGCTTGTACTTCAACTAAAAATGGTCTTGTGCCTTCCATCGCGACAGTTATCACACTGCCTATGGAGTTTTCTTTTCTGCCTTCAAGCAATTGTTCCGATGGATTTTTTACTTCCGTTAACCCATTTTCTGTCATCTCGAAAATGCCGGCTTCAAAGCAGGCACCGAAGCGATTTTTAGATGATCTTAAAATTCTGAATTGTTGGAATCTGTCGCCTTCGATTTGCATGACGACATCCACCAGATGTTCGAGAACTCTCGGACCTGCGAGTGTGCCGTCTTTTGTAACGTGGCCGATCAGCATTACCGCGGTTTTTGAAGATTTGGACG
>JACROX010000048.1 GCA_016214225.1 Candidatus Peregrinibacteria bacterium
AATGCAAAATTAAAAGGATTTCGATCGTTGTTAAGAGGAGTCGGAAATATTAATTTCTTCCTTTTTCGTGTTGAAAAATTATTCGCCTAAATTTTTCTCCATGAAAAAATCGTATGATCCTTAGGAAGGCGGGGGTTTAGAAATTTGATTAAATGATTTTCTGGTAATTATTATTTTAATAAAATATTAATAAGATTTTAGAAATATTTTAATATCTTTTGATATGGTTTTTGTAGAAATTTACTTAAATAATTTTAAGAAATATGTGGAATGAAAAAATGCTCGCGGATAAGATTGAAAATATTAGTAAAACCGCGATTCAAGAATGGAGCAAAGAACTTAGAGGGAAAATTCAGACAAACTGGCAAATCGAAATGGATGAAGAAATGATGACAATGTTTTTAAAACTCAAGAAAAAGTTTGGAGAAAATTTGAGTAATAAAGAGGCTATGAGGAGAATTTTGAAAAAGATTGACAATGATGGATTTTCCATGATGGAAGGAGGTGTCGGTGGCGATGAGGTTTCCATGATGGGAAAAAATGAGATATCGCGGACACAAGCCCAGAACCCCTTAAAAATCCCCGGGGGAAATCATGAAATTTTTCTAAAATCTTCGGCGAAAGGTGGTGAAAATGAAAAAAGTTTTATTGAAATTTCAAAAAAACATGAAAACATAAAACAATTTTTTTCGGAAACTCAAAAAATCACTCGATATATTCCATCGGCAAGGAAAAAAGAAATTCTGTCCGCAACCAACGGCAAATGTTCACATCAACATTGCGTACAGCCCGCACAAATTTTTCATCATCAAGTTAGATTTTCTCAAATACAGAATCACGATTCTGTAATTCCGCTTTGTAAAACTCATCATGAATTTGCTCATAATGGAATAACAGAACCGATGAATCAGACGGATTTCTTATATCGAGATTACAGGCAGAAGGCGTTGCTGTGAGGGTGTATTGAAAAATTATTTGCGTGAAATTTATTCAAACCAAAAATCTCGTGATCCTATAAAGGAAGTGTGGGAGTTTTTTGAATGAATATTCTTGAGGCCGCGCGTATGAAATTATTTCGCCGCCAAATTTTGTTTTAAATTCGGTGACTCCGGTCCATGGATGATTCTTTGAATTTGGTTCCGCTATCCCTAAAAAATCATAATATTTTATGCCTTTTTCTTTTGCCTCTTTTATGGCTGTCCATTGCAGTAAATATGGAGCCATTATGTTTCGATATTCATTTGAAGACGCGCCGTAGTAGTAAGTCGCGGTGTCTTTGAATGTCGTTATAATGATTCCCGCAATGATTTTATTCTCATACTCTGCGAGATAGAGGGTGGTGGATGGGAAAGTTGGCCCAGATTTTTCGAATGTGTTTTTACTTTCCTTAAGCTCTTTTAGCATTGTTTCGTAAAATGCCCTGTCGTGCACATGAAAGCCGTCACGGGCGGCTGTCGCATCCAAGATTTTATAAAAATTTTCCAAATCTTTTATAAAATTTTTATCCATCGGATCGGACTTTATTATTTTTACCCCTTTTTTCTCGGCAATGTGGATATTGTAGCGACCTTTCGGCTTCATCTCTGACAAAATCTTTTCTTCTGATTTTGTGAGGTCGAGAATAAGGGTTGTTTGCGGATAAAAACCTTTGCAGTTTTGTTTGAATCCTTTGAAAAGAGGCGCTGACGAAACGTGGGGATCCATCCGTACGAATATCGCGTTTTCTTGTTTTGCTATTGGTTTTAATACTTCCATAATCGCCGCGATTTCTTCATTTATTTTTTCGGACGACTTCCAGTAATCCAAAATAGGGCCTCTGGAAGCGTAAAACCATGTATAGCCTTTTGGCATTTTGTGGCGAATTATCAGCGATCCGCCTATAATTTTTTCATTTTCTTCGAGAGCAACAATCCAATATTTCCCGCGCGCCGCGATTTTTTCTTGAAAATGAGCCCATGCCGAACTCTGATGAATTGTTCCGATTTTCGAAACAAGCACAAATTCATCCCAAAGATACTCCTGCGATTTTTGCAATATTCCCGTTTTCACTTATTAAAGTTTACCTTATTTTGAAGATTTTTCCATATGGAGTTCGTCTGCCTGCGGAGCAGACTCAACATCTAAAGCTAGTATGACAAAGGCGTGCTTTTCTTAGTTCATCTTCTGTCTGATGAACGCCGGAATGTCGAGTTCGTTTTCGGTTTGTTTCAGAGGTATTGAATCGGATGAACCGAAAGCGGATCTCGAACGAGCTTTGATAATTGAAGTGTCGTTTTGCTTGTAATCAAAGCCTGTGGCGACAACTGTGATTTTAATTTCACCTGTGTATGAATCATTTATTACGGCTCCGAAAATGATGTTCGCTTCCGGATCGGCGGCTTCCGTAATCACTCTCGCGGCTTCATCAACCTCAAACATGCTTAGATCGTTTCCTCCCGTAACATTGAATAAAATTCCTTTTGCTCCGTCGATTGAAAGCTCAAGAAGAGGACTTTCAATGGCTGATTTAGCGGCTTCGGTAGCGCGATTTTCGCCTGTGCCATAACCGATTCCCATAAGCGCTGACCCCGCGTTTTCCATTACGGCTTTAACGTCCGCGAAGTCCACATTTATCATTCCATGAACCGTTATCAGATCGGCGATCCCCTGAACACCTTGTCTTAAAACGTCATCAACAACGGCAAAAGCGTCGTTGAGCGGAGTTTTTTTATCTATGATCGCGAGAATTTTGTCATTTGGAATCGTGATAAGAGTATCAACTTTGTTTTTTAAGTTTTCCAAACCTTCATCTCCTTGATTTTTTCTTCTGTGACCTTCAAAGGAGAATGGTTTTGTAACCACCGCGACTGTCAAAATCCCCATTTCTTTCGCTACATTCGCAATGACCGGAGCGCCTCCCGTTCCCGTTCCTCCTCCAAGTCCGCATGTAATAAAAATCATATCACTGCCTTCGAGCGCGTCTTTTATTTCGTCAACGCTTTCTTCGGCGGCTTGTCTTCCAATGTCCGGATTGCTTCCGGCTCCAAGCCCGCGAGTCGTGGCCTTGCCTATATTTATTTTCGTGGCGGCTTCGGAGTGGTATAGAGCTTGCGCGTCCGTGTTGACGGATATAAATTCGACACCTCTAAGCCCGCTTTTAATCATTCGATTTATAGCGTTTCCTCCACCTCCTCCGACTCCTATTACTTTTATGTTAGCGACAGGGGTAATTTCCGGTGTTATTTCCATAGTCTTTGCCTTTGGCTTAACCGAAGGCGAATGATTTCTTTGAGATGAGAAGAGATTTTTTAACTCCTGATTGTCGCTGTTTGTTGCCATAATTGTAATTTATTATGTGGGGTTGTATTATTGTCCATGGTTTGACATGTTGTCAAGAGGTTTAATTTTATTAGATTTGGACGAGATATGTGGTAAATCAAGTAAAGGAATTCGCTCGCTATGCTCGCTCATGCTACTGGCTAGGGCAACTCGCCTGCGGCGAGATTGCCTATGGCAATAAGTTTTTAATCCAATTTTTAAAATTGCCAATGCCCTTCTTTAAGCCTCCTCCACGCAGCCCTGCGTGAAATCTTCCTTCAAATCTTGATCCCCAAATTAAAAGCCCGATTGCCGTCGCGTATGCCGGATCATCTATTTTGTCCACAACTCCGTCATAATTTTGAGGGAATCCAATTTGAGCCGGAAGATTTAATGTTTCACGAGCGAGGTCTATTACTCCCGGCATTTTTGAGCCGGCTCCCGTTAAAATTGCTCCGGCCGGAAGCATCCCGTCGCGGTGAATTTTTGAAAGTTCGTCTTTAACCAAAAGGAAAATTTCGTGATAACGAGCCTCTATTATTTCCACAGTTTGTTTTTTTGAAACTACGTGCGTATCGGTTTTACTTATTAAGGAGAGGTCTATTGTTTCACGATCGTTAACCTCTTCGGGAATCGTGCTTCCATATTCCATTTTTATTTTTTCTGCCGTGTCTATTGAAGTTCTAAGGCCTATCGCGACATCGTTTGTTACGTTTTCACCTCCGACAGGCACTACGACCGTGTGTAGAGTTGATCCATCTTCGAATATGCTCACATAAGTTCCTCCGCATCCGATATCTATAACAACAACTCCAAGCTCTTTCTGCCTCTTTGACAAAACAGCTTCGGCCGGAGCCAAGCATGTTGGGATTATGTCGTCTATATCAACTCCCGCTTGCAGTACGCATTTTTCAAGATTTTTAATAGTCGGCTCAAAGCCCGTAATAATATGTGTTTCCACTTCAAGCCTGATTCCCGTCATTCCAACAGGGTACTTAATCCCTTTTTGCTCATCAACAGTGAAAGTTTTTGGAATTATTCTTAAAATTCTGCGATTACTTGGTATTGTAACCGCCTGCGCTGCCTCAAGAACACGATCGACGTCGTTTTCCGTAATTTCATTTTCCCCGTTCGCGACAGCTATTACCCCTCTGCTGTTTAGATAGTCTATGTGATTCCCTCCGATACCGAGAAAAACGTGATTTATTTGTTCGCCAGCCATTCTTTCCGCGTCTTCCAAAGACGCCGATATGCTGTTAATTGTTTCCTCAACATCAATAACAGCTCCTTTTCGCAGTCCCGTTGAAGGAGCGATCCCGACTCCAATAATATTTATGACCGGAGAATTTTCATCTTTTAATCCTACCACCGTCCTTATTTTTGAGTTGCCAATGTCTAGACTGGCGACTACTTTATGTCTTGCCATAAATTAACTTGAATAGCTTTTCCTCGTGTCCTTTTGATATTACTCGAAAACAGGAACACTTACAAACCTTTTTGTGTTCATATTTTTTATTCGGTCGGTTTTGGCTTATTAAAAGAGAGTTTGCTGATTTTCAACAGGTAGTTTTATACCGTTTAATTTGGCAATTAAGCTTTTAAATTCAAGTTCCGTAAACAGGGAGATGAGTTTTTCTTTTTGGAATTTTTTGACCGCGCATTTTTCCAAAACAAACTGAACAGGAACATCAACAACAATTGTCGCAAGACGGCGGCTTAAAAACGCGCTTTCTTTCCCTTTTTCAAGTTTACCATGAACCGCGCCATTAATTTCATCCAGATGTTCGTAAATATTCTCGAGATTTCCGAATTTTTGAAGAAGCGCTGTCGCGGTTTTTTCTCCTATTCCGGCAACTCCTTTAATATTATCGGACGCGTCTCCTTTCAGCCCTTTTAAGTCGGGAACTTGGCTTGGACTTATTCCATATTTCCCAAGCACTTTCGGGATATCATAAATTACGGTTTCCGTAAGTCCTTTTACGGTCGATAGAACTTTTGTTTTATCCGTAACAAGCTGGAGAGTATCCATGTCGCCCGTAACTATATATGAATAAATATCTTTTTCTTTTTCGGCCTGTTTCGCGAGCGTGCCAAGAACATCATCGGCTTCAAAGCCTTCGATTTCATAGATCGGAATTCCAAAATCTCTAACAAGTTCTTTTATGCGAGGGAATTGCGCGTAGAGTTCATCCGGCGCTTTTACGCGAGTCGCTTTGTAGTCCTTATATTCTTCATGGCGGAAAGTTTTTCCTTTAAGGTCGAACGATATGGCCATGTAGACCGGATTTTCATTTTTAATGATGGATAGAAGCATTGAAGCAAAGCCATAAACGGCATTGACTGTTTCACCTTTTGAAGTTTTGAAAGGAGGTAAAGCATGAAATGCTCTGTGTATGATAGCGTTGCCGTCAATTAAGATAAGTTTTTCCAGAAAATAAAATAAGAAATACTTTTATATTTGAGTCAATTCATAGTTACTCGACTTTTGCCTTATTATAGGGTAGAATGTCCAAATAACAAAAATAAAAACAAAATGAATTTCAGATCCGTTGACGATTTAGTGAAACAAAAGAGGAGAGCAAAAGTGGAACTTGCGAAGAAATTCGGGTTTTATAACGAGTTCGCCCGCCTAAAGGCGGGCTCACGCTACTTGTCTAGCAGCCCTTCGGGCCGCTTGAATGATAAAATACTTCTTGGAATATTTTTGGATAAAGCCTTGTCCAAGCCCGAAGAAGAAAAATTGAAGATTATTTTGGATGGGCTGAACGCCATAGATGTGCAAGTCGTGGCTTTGGCGGACAGTAATATGCATTTGTTCGAGGGAGTGGCGGGAGCTTTTGTTTTACATTACACAAGACTTAACAGACACAAACTTTTGATGGCGGCCGATATCGCTTTGAGTTTTGATTTTTCCGATATTGAAGAGCTTATGATTAATGGCGTTATTCCAATAAGTTCGAAGAGGCCGGAAGTTTTCGACTACGATCCGAATCGCGAAACCGGCAATGGATTTATATATAAAAATGATAGTCCGTGGGGAATTTTCGCGGCTTTGGTAAGGGCGCTTGAAACCTTTAAATTCCCTTACGATTGGAAACATATAATGAGGCAGGGGTCTGATTTCACTGGAGGGTTTGAGGACCGGAAGAACCCGTTTGAGCAGTAATTGAAGTGATCAAGTGAATTATATCGGACAGGTTTATATATCTGATGATATCAAGCCCAAGGGCTTTTCCGACTGTGCCTACAATGACGGTCGCTAAAATTGTTACGATAAGCCCTATAATCGCGTAACGAATCGTGGAGACCGCGGATTTTATTTTTTCTTCTTGTCCTCCCGAAAGGATAAAAGATATTCCTCCAAAGAAAATAAATGCCACGGAAAGAAATCCGGCAATGATAATGGCGTACGCCAAACCGTAACTGATTATTCCTCTTATATCGTAATTTTCAGCTATATTAAGCACTCCTGTGCTTGCGGGACTTGACGGTAAATTTATAGGCATGTTCGGATTCTACCACTACGCCTCGTTTGGTTCAACTATTTTTAGATTTACGCGCGCGTTGTTTTTTGAACCGATTATTCGAAGAAGAGTTCTGATCGCTTTCGCGGTTTGTCCTCCTTTGCCGATAATCTTGCCCATGTCTTCTTTATTTACTTCGAGAGTGATAAGAACTCCCATCTCGTCAACTACTCTTGTTAATTTTATTTCGTCAGGCTTTTCAACAATTTGTGAAATTATAAACCTGACAAATTCTAAATCTTTTTCTTCCGTCATTTTGTGTTGGTGTTATGGGATAGGGTTATTAACTGATTAAGATTGTTGTGGTTCCTGTTGTGGTTCCTGTTGTGGTTCCTG
>JACROX010000052.1 GCA_016214225.1 Candidatus Peregrinibacteria bacterium
ACAACATTCTTTGATGAAGATGGAGAACTTAAAAGACATAAATATAACAACTTTTTACGCAGCATCTTCGGAAATATAGACACAAGGGAAGAAACGGTGGATTCGATTAAAAAGAGATTAAGTAAAATATTTGAAGAAGCAGATGAAATGATGGAAGATGGGCGTAAATCATTGAGTATTTCGGGAGAAGAAATGTCTCAAGCGGTAATAATTATAAAAGATTACGCGGAACTGGTTAAAATTGCATGTAAAGCCAATGGGCAGAAAGAAAGATTTGAAGCCAGAAGAAAAATAGAATTTATGTGGCAGATTTACAAATCAAAATACAATCCGCGTTTTGTGTTCAGTAAACGTGATGCGAAACTTGTGAGAGAAAGACTGGAAGGGCCAAAAGATGGAGTAAAAATAGATCCATCAGCCCCTTTTAAAATACTTTGTTTTACGGATAATCCTGATGGAATAGAGATAGTGGGTGAAAGTGAAATGGGGGATAGACTCTCCGCAAGTCAAGAAGATATTGCGGTACATTTGATCTCAGCAAAATTTGCAGGAACAGACTGCTGTATCTTACCCATGGATGAAACTCATGAAGATGTTGGGAATAAATACATCGGAAGAAAATCATTGAAAAGCATTGTAATGAAAAAAATAAGAAAACGAATAAAAATGGACGCGATTCATGACCTTTTGCGCACGACGTTCGTTGCAAAAACGAGAGAAGATTTATTGAAAATACAACAATACTTGGAAGATAATTATTTTGGATTTGCCACCACATTAAAACGAGAAAATCGATACGGAGAGTTTGTGGCCGTTGAAACTATAGATGTTGCTGATAACAAAAGTAAATCGGATGAATATAAAGCTTTACGTTACGTGGCCGAAATACCAATAAGTTCTGAAACAAAAAAAGAAATTTACATTGTGCCTGTTGAAATAAGAATTTTGCTTGAAGAAGATTTGGCTAAAGAAAGAAGCAATTACCATGATGCCAGCCATAAAAATTATGAAAGGAGGAGAGACAGAGAATTCATGGAAAGAATGCTCCCCGTGGAAATATATCCGCATTTATACGAAGAAAAAACAGATCCAAAAGATATTTTCAGAAAGAAACAATATAAACTAAAAACGGCTTAAAAACTCTTTCACCTCAATCACTTCCTGTTTTTTCGTCGCATAATCTCTAACCGCTATTTTCTTCGCCTCAACTTCTTTTTCTCCGACAACCAACATGTAAGGGATTTTATTCAATTCCGCGTTTCTGATTTTCTTTCCCAAAGTCTCATTCGACATATCTATTTCATATCGAATGCCGCCTTTTTCAAGACTATCTCCAACCTCTCTTGAATAGTCGTTAAACTTATCGGAAACAGGCAGGATAATCGCCTGAACGGGAGCAAGCCAAACGGGCAAAGCTCCGGCATAATGCTCAATCAAAATAGCCATAAACCTCTCAAGTGAGCCCAAAATCGCCCTGTGTATTACTACGGGAGTGTGCATTTTCCCGTCATTCCCTTCATATTCAAGCTGAAACCGAAGAGGCATTTGAAAATCCACTTGAACGGTCGCGCATTGCCATTCTCTTTTCAAGGAATCTTTTATTCTGAAATCGATTTTAGGCCCGTAAAAAGCTCCATCTCCGGGATTAACGGTAAACTCCACGCCGGCTTTTTTTAAAGCTTTCTCCAAAGCGTTTTCAGCGTTCTTCCATTGACCTTCCGTTCCCATCGATTTCTCGGGTTTCGTTGATAAAACGACATCATAATCAAAATCAAAAACTTCTTTATAGATATATTTCACAAAATCAATACAGTTAATAATCTCATCCTCAAGCTGATTTTCAGCCACGAAAAGATGAGCGTCATCCATGCAAAACTTTCTAACTCTTGTCATCCCTCCCAAAGCGCCTCTCACTTCGTTCCTATGCAACATCGCGAAATCCGCTATCCTTAAAGGTAAATCTCGATAGCTCCTCAAGTCCATTTTGTATATCAGCATGTGGGAAGGACAATTCATCGGCTTCAGCGAAGCCTCTCTATCATCCATCTGCACTTGAAACATATTTTCTTTGTAATGCTCCCAGTGTCCGCTTTGCTCCCAAAGGCTCTTGTCGTAAACCAAAGGAGTAATAACTTCTTTGTAACCTCTCTTTGTGTATTCCTTCCTTAAAAAAGAGACAAGCTCGTTAAACACAATCGTTCCTTTTGGCAGAAAAAAGACCGATCCGGGGGAAATATCATGAAATTGAAACAAACCCAATTGAACTCCGAGTTTCCTGTGATCGCGTTTTTTCGCTTCCTCAATCTGTTGAAGATAATCGTGCAACTCCTCTTTTGTATGCCAACATGTGCCGTAAATTCTCTGCAACATGGGATTTTTCTCGCTGCCGCGCCAGTACGCGCCGGAAATTTTCATCAGTTTAATGGGTCCGATTTGTCCGGTATGTTCGACGTGAGGGCCTTTGCATAAATCCACGAACATTGCTTTACCGGTGTCGGGCAGTACATTTTCATAAAAGGTTATTTTTTCACCCGCGGCGGAAAGCTCCTGCGCGAGCTCAACTTTATATTTTTGCTCAACCTTTTTTAAAAACTCAACAGCTTTATCTCCGGGCTCTTCTTTCATAACGAATTTTTGCTTCTGATTTATAATTTTCCTCATTTTATCTTCCAAAATAGCCAAATCCTCGGGAATAAGAGTTCTTGGAAGATCAAAATCATAATAAAAACCGTTTTCAATCGCCG
>JACROX010000053.1 GCA_016214225.1 Candidatus Peregrinibacteria bacterium
AGGAAAAGAGAAACTTAATAAATGGTACGAAAAGATTAACGAATCATCAATTCCCGAGCTTATTTCAGCGGCAAATACGATCAAGGCAAATGAAGGAAAAATTCTCAATTACTTTTATACAAGATCTACAAACGCTTCAGAGGAAAGTTTCAATGCAAAATTAAAAGGATTTCGATCGTTGTTAAGAGGAGTCGGAAATATTAATTTCTTCCTTTTTCGTGTTGAAAAATTATTCGCCTAAATTTTTCTCCATGAAAAAATCGTATGATCCTTTTCTTGCCGCGGGATTCGCGGAGGATTATTTTTGGGACTTTCACGGGCTGACCGTCCGGTCCGCCTACTAAAACAATCGCTTCATCTCTATTTGGACTTAATAAAAACGCGTAATCATTATATCCGGGGTGTCCTTTCTCCACTCTGTATAAGTTAACGCCGCGAAGCCTTTCATGATTTCGACTATCCGGTTTTTCCGGAATTATTTCATAGAGACTGCTGTCTGCTTCCTGCGGCCTTGAAGGTTTCCTTTTTTTGTCCATGTCCGTGTTTTCTTCTCTCGTTTCTGCCGAAAGTGCATCGCCAAGCGCTTTTCTTGCTTCTTCGCCCACTTGATTCTTTATGCTTTCCAGAAGCATGTTTGCCGCGACGGCTTGCATTCTGTGTTCCTCTGAAAGGAATTTCCATATCTTATGAAAATACCCCTGCCTGTATCCGCTACCGGTTTCGACAAAGAAAAAGTTCTCTGAGACGTCTGTTCTTTCACCAAACTGCGCGGAGACTCGCGGATTTTTCATTATTGAAAGGTTTCCGCGGTTGTGTGTTTCCAAGTATTCTCTAAGGTTTTTGTCCGTGTAATTTCCCCCGTTGTCCGTTGCTGCCGATCCTATATGTGTGTACGCGAGTATTTCATTTGTTTCTTTGTCGTATAAAACGACGTACGCGACTTTTGTTTTCCCAAAGTCTATTTCCACCGTTGAGGTTTCTTTGTATATTCGCTCCATTTCGTCGGACATTTCCCATGGGGTCGCCATGTATTTTTTGTTCCCGATTCTGACTTTTGTGTGTGATTTTACTTTTTCCAGCCGGAATAATCTTCCTCCTTTTGTCATGGTTTTTCCTACTTTTCCTTTGGCGGGGACGAGGAAATATTCCACGCCATCCATCTCTGTTATTTCATAATCACTCTCTGAAAACTTCACGGGCATTCTGTATGCTCTTTCTCCGCCCCATGCCGTTTTTACTCTTACAGCCTCCATTAATCGGGTTCTTATTTCATCTTTAATTTCTTCCATGGGGACTTCTTCACCTTCAAATTCTATATTTTCGCCGGGCATAATTTCTTTTAATTTATCTTTTACAACATATGTTTTTTCGTCTTTTTTAAAGAACAGGCCTTCTATTTTTCTGTATCTTCTTCCGTCTCGGGTATACATCGGCCACTCGGTTATGTCTTTTTCTCCCAGTTCTATAAGGGCGAATGCCTTACAAATTTCTTCGAGGCTTTTAAGTTTGTCTTTTTGATGTCCGTTTCTTTCTTCCGCCGGCTTGTCCATCATTAGCGCGGAGCAAGCGATACGTCTTTTGACCCTTAGTGTGAGCTTGGGGGTTATCGCTCCTTCGGGGGTAAGAGGTCTGATGTCCGATATGTCTCTTGACCCGCCTTTCGACTTATCCCCTTGCGTATGCAATACTCTGCTGTACGGGCCTATTTCCGAAACCGTTTTTAGCGCCAAGCTTTCTACGGCCAAAAGCCAAAGGTGATTGTAAAGCGGATGAGTTTTGTCTATGCCCGGAATAAACGCGACGCCTTTTCTGTCTAAAAATACGGAGATTGGTATTTCGCCCGTTTCTCTTGAGTGGAAGATCAGTTCATAGTATCCCGCCAGATTATTTTTTTCTCCAGGGGTCGCGGTGTAATTCCTTGCTTCCTCCTCAGGTATTCCAAAATCTTCCAAAATTTTTGCCATTACGTCCTTTCCGAATATCCTCATGTATTTTACGTGGGCCGAAAGCGGGTTTGATTTGTCTGTCGCCGAATTGTATGAAGTGTCGGGTCTGTCCATGTCTCTGCACCGTGTCAGTATTTCTATATATTTAAAAATCAAACCTATGCGCTCTTCATCCGACGGGAAGTTTGGGTCGTTCGCCATTCTTGGCAGGTCTTTTGCTATTCGTTCACATATAGAGGTATTTCTTTCTTTAAGCCCCTCTATTCCTTTAGATTTTACTTCGAATCTTCCTTGCGCGGTGAAAAAATCCGCCACTTTTCTTTTAAATCCGTCCAGCTCCGCTTGTCTTATCATTGTCGCGTCTTCGGTTAGTTCCGGATTTCCTCCCGTTCCTCTTCCTGCTAAATTTTCTATACACGCGGCTTCCAAAATACGTGCAAGTAAGGCTCTTTTTGCTGCTTGGGTGTCCGAATTCGGCATGTGCGGTTTCTTCATGTTGAAGCTTTCGCCGAACTCTATTGTTATGAATTTTCTTTCCAGCCGTGTTTTTTTGTCCGGAGTAAGGGTGCAAACGGCCTTGAATATTGTTGGGTTTCCCGGTAAGGGCGTGTCCGCTTCGTCCGTTTTATCCATTGGCTCGAAGCGAATACTGTCTATGTCGAAAAACTGTTTTAAACAAGAAGATTGCGCGGTTTTTGTTTCCGTTTGCGCCGAACCCCAGTCGATGTCCGTACTTTCAAGGCTTTCTCTTGCGAGCCTGATTGTTTCCCTGAGGGATCCGGCGATTATTGCCAGTTTAGCGTTGCTGTCTCCGCTCAGGAATCTTTGTATGTTGGGGTCTTTCAGTTTTTCTTCAATGTGATCTTCAAGGGGCTTTTCTTTATATGATTCGATTGACAGCCGTTCTTTTGCCGCTTCAATATGTTTTTTAAGAATCTGGCTTGGTTCAGAGTGTCTTTCCAGTAAAGATAATGCTTTTTCGTATCTTGGTCGAGAAAGTCTTTGAGGAGAAAGCAAACAAAGACAGAGCGGGGCAACCAAATCACGATGTTTGTCGTAGTCGGGGAATTTATAAATTATTTTTTCCGCGTCTTCGGTTTTGCCATCTTTGATTAAATGTCCGGCTGCTCTTATTATCGCGTCCTCCGCGGCGCATGGAGGAAGAAATGTTTTTTCAGAGAGAGTGGTCGCGGCGGTGCTTGCTTCATGGGTGGACTTTGCTCTGTGTAGTGCTTCACATAGACAGATTGCGTGTTGAACGATTTTTGGCGTGCCTTCTCCTTTTACCGCTTGTTTTTTGGCCTCCGGATTTCCAGCCCTGAATATGCATTTTAATCCGTAATAAGCTGAGCCTCTTAAAAGAGCCCAATCTTTTGTTCTTGCCTTGTTGCAGAGGTCAATGGCTTTTTGGTCTTCTTCCATGAGGTAATATGCTTCTAAAAGTCTTGCCAACATAATATTTTGTGTATCCAGAGGGATGTGAGTCGCGCCCGCTTCTTCGGCTTCAAATAATCTTTCCATGACCGTCGCGATTGTTCGCGGATTTTCAGCGGTTTCTATAAGTTCGTTTAAGGCACTTGGAATAGACATTAATTTTGCCGTCAGTTCTTTATCTTTGGCATTCCCTTTTTCTATAATCCAATTGACGAGTGTGTCGGTGTCTCCTTCAACGGCTTTTTTAACTAGAAGCTGAACTTCTTCATAAGCTTTTTTCTTCTTCAAGGGCTCTCTGCACAAGGCGTCCAATATTTTTGGCAGCCCCGAGCCACGCAGCGATTTTATGGCCACTTCCGCTTCATAGTCCAGCCTATCCATGTATTCGTTTTCGTCTCCCTCCACGTAACAGTTCGGGATTAACAGTTGAGTTTCTATTTCAAGATGTTTCCATAATGGATTTTCCCTTGAGTCTTCGGTGTCTTCTTGTCTCCGTCCCACGAAGTCTATTCTGCCGGAGGGATATATTTTGGGGATAACTTTGCGCAGCTCTCTAATCAGTGCTTGCGCCTCTAAATAGTCTCCTTTGTGGCAAAGGCAATATCTGTGTATATAGCTTTGAATCAGTTGTACTCTCGGAAGTTTTTTATCGGTCGCTTTTGCCTCTCCTTTTCTTACGATTGCAAGTAATGCGCCGAAGGTTTGTTTTAGCATGCTGAAGACGAGCTTATCTCCTTCGTTATGCTGGGTTATTATTTCTATAAACAGTGAGCTTTTTGTTATGTCCATGGACGTAATTACGGCCAAATGCCGTCCGATAAAAGTCATTGCTTGTTTCATTTTTCCTTTGGCTTTTTGAAATTCGAAATACGTATCCAGAAATTCTATGCGATGGCGGCCTCTTTCGTCTTTGCAGTTTACTATTGCCGCCTCGAGAATGAGGACCGTTTCGTCGGGGAATTGATCGGTGAGATCGCGATCGTGGTAATCCTGCAGAAGGTATGTTACCAAAAGGTCTCTGCCTTCTCGTATCGTTGCAACTCCTGTGTACATCATTGCTCTTCGCCAACATTCGTCTATGTCCGCTTGTGTGTATGTGACTTCTTCTCCCTGATCGAGATGGTATTTCCCGTTTTGCGCGGCGCGACGGAAGAATTTTTCGTAAGTCATTGCTTGTTCAAAGCTAAGACTTTCGAGGTCAATGGGGATTTTGAGTATTATATCCGGAGTCATGGAATTAATACTCGCCAATTTCAGGCCATTTGTCAGCTCCCTGGATTTTAGCCTCTTAGCCTGCATTTGTTTTAAAAGTTCTCCTGCCATCCTCCCTTCAGCGGAATTTTCATCTATCAGGAGCTTTTTTTCTTCCCATCCATCCGTTCTTGTTGACTTTTCGCCACCTGACAGGTCGGGGATTGGTATGTTTACAAATCGCGCGCCGTGTTTTGCCGTCATGCCGGGTGGATTTGCTTGCTTTAGAGTTAACGGTTTTGTTGTCGCAGGCTGGTGGCCTGGAGGATTTTGGATTCCAGGCGTGGGTTCGAGGTCGGCTATAGCAATGACATCTTCCTCTGTAGACAGGGATTCTTTATTGTCCGATGGGGCTAGTGTGTCTATGGACATGCGTAAATATTAAATGGCACGTTAATCTATGATATTTGGGGGATTAAGTAAAGGGGTTTCTTATTTTGCCGCGAGTCCGAATTGGAAAAAATAATTATCCAGAGCTTCAATCGAAGTATCGTATTGATTTTTGCCAAAGAAAATATCGCATAAAACCTCACGGACACGCGCTATTTCCTTGTAGCCCTTTTTCCATCTTGGATCCGAAAGAGTGAGGTCTATCAACTCCAACGACCTGTCAAAAGCCGAATCAAGTCGGTTTTGATCTTTGTTTTGAGAAATTACCATGCGATGAATTTCACTGCCAATATTTCCCATTTGTTCCGCAAGGGACATTGTAAACCATTTTCCATTTGCTAACTTTGCATGAATTGTATTCATAATTCAATCAAATTATTTACAACGATGAGGATTTTTTCTCTGATTGCTTTGTCAATCACGTCTCGTGAACGATTATTTTGGCGTGGACGGATATTTATCATGGAGTCGAATTCAATCATTCTATCACCTGTTTTATCCATATAAATATTAATTCCCCATAAATTTTCTTGGCTTGAGCCGCGTTCGAGAAGCATCGCCTCTTCGTCCGCGTGCAGTTCTCCGCCGACAACCATCGTCAGTAATTCAATATCAACAACTGCTTTAACCATATCTCCAAAGCGCCCTTTTGCGATACCTGCAAGTTCTTTTTTGCTGATTTTTTTGTCTATAAATTTCATGAGAGTTGATTTAAGCTTACACTTGAGAGGATAGCTAATTTACCGATTGCTTACAACTGAAAGTCAAGGGACTTGAAAACAAATCCACAAAACCAAAATCAAATCCAAGGGAAACTCCAATAAGAATAAAAGAAAGGGTGATAGAACTTCTTCCCGGAATTAAATTTATCTTTCGAAGTTCAACAAAAACTTTTCAAACTAAAAATCGCTTGATCTGTCGGTATAGTATACGATGCCATCGTATACTATCTTGACATTCTATACGATACTATCGTACAATTAGGGCATGGAGGAAATATTGTATAGGTACAATCCGTGGTGGGAAAAAAAATATGAACTTAAAGAGCTCTACCCCAGAGCTTCGATTTTGACTTTGATGAAAAATAATCTGACAAATAAGCAGGTTGTTTTTCTTACAGGACTGAGAAGGGTGGGGAAAACAAGCTTAATGCGTCTTCTGATAAAAAATCTGATTGATGAAGAAAAAATTATTCCCAAAAATATTTTTTATGTAAGCATGGATGACTATGTTCTTGGGAAAAAAACAATTATCGAATTGCTTGAAGAATACAGAAAAATACACGAAATACGTTTTCAGGAAAAAATTTTTGTTTTCCTGGATGAAATAACTTATCAAGACAATTTCGAATTACAACTAAAAAACATTGTTGACGGTCAGAATGTGAAAATTTATGCCTCATCTTCCAGCGCTTCAATTTTAAAAAATAAAAAGGTTCATCTTACGGGAAGAAATATAATTATTGAAGTATTGCCTCTGGATTTCGAAGAATATTTGCAGTTCAAAAAAATAATACTGGAAAAAAGCAACCAACATCTAGTGAGTAAATATTTTGAAAATTTTATGCAAAACGGTGGCTTGCCTGAATATGTCATGCACAACGACATCGAATATTTAAAGGAGCTCGTTGATGATATTATCTACAAAGATATCGCGGCAATTCATAATCTTAAAAATCAACAAAACCTCAAAGATTTTTTTCTGCTCTTAATGGAAAGGGCGGGGAAATTAGTCAGCATAAATAAAGTTGCTAATATTTTGAATATATCGGCCGATTCAGCAAAGCGCTATCTAAGGCTATTTGAAGACACGTATCTAATACATACCGTTCAGCGTATGGGAAAAATAAACGAAAGAATAATTTCACCTAAAAAAATATATGCCGCAGATCTAGGCATAAGAGCGCTATTTACGGGATTGCGGGACAAAGGTAGTTTTTTTGAAAATTATGTATACTTGAAGATAAAAAAACAAAAACCAAGATATTTGCTTGAAAAAGGGGTAGAAATAGATTTTTTTACCGAGAAAAAAGTTTTAATTGAAGTGAAATATAATAGTGATCTGACGGAAAAACAAAAAAAACTTTGCGACAAAACTAAGGCTAATAAAAAAATAACCGTGAAATCAGTTAACGACATAAAGCTACTTAGGAATCTGTGAAAAACAGGATTACCCTTTTGTCGTGAAATGTCGGCAATTACTACCGATGAAACTATTAAACTTTCAAATTGCGCTACGACAATTGTGTTTGGAGCGGCGGTTCCTTTTATTATCTTTGCCGTTTCATCAGTATTTTTTTCGTTTAGTATGTTTCCGAGGACCCTTGCTAATTTTATAAGAATTGCTTCGAGAGAAAATGGCTTGAATGTGCTAAAATAAGTGGCTAGGTTTTTTGCTAATTGTTTAGGTGTTTGCTTGATCTGTTTGGATGTTGATGAAGTTTCGTCGACAGTTTTTGCTTTGGATGTTGACGAAGTTTTTGTTGTTTTTGTCTTAATGGCAGCCGCTGCGGCAACGGGCATAATGTTTGTGGTTGATAGCTTCGAGGCTTTTGACTTGACTGATCGAATTTCCACTACTTTGGCTGTCGGCGCTGAAATTTCAGCTTTATCCGTTACCGTTAAACTTTCAGGCTTGCTTAATTGTTCATTTTTAGAATCCTTTACCACAACCAAATAGGAGCCTTTATTAAGTGGCTTTTTTGGTACCACTATTGCTTTTTGTTCATCGTCCAGACGAACATGTTCTGCGACTAAAACTTGATTCGCGGGATTGTCTTTGTTTATTAAGAAAATTGAAAGATCGGCGTTTTTGTGTTCCGCGGTTACCCTGATTGCCGGTAAATTTCCCGACGTTAATTCTTTTTGAGGTTCTTCCGTGGGTTTTGCCGAGAGTTTTGGAGCGAGGGCGACGTAGTTTTGCGGATTGCCCATATTTTGCGGACTTCCCATGCTGCCAAAAGCGATGATATTCGCGATGTCTTTGCGGGGAGTCAAGGCTGATTCGTCGAAGGCAATGTCCAGTCTGTCATCTACGTTGTTTCGTCCGAAATCGTGATAAGTTTTTTGTGAGATAGCTTCAGCTTCTTTTTTTTTTTTTTTTTTTTTATATTCGTGAGAAGCGGTGTCGTAAACCGTTAATTCTTCATTGTTTTTGGATGACTCTTGCAGTTTTTCGGAAATGTCTTTTCTTGTGATTGTTTCCGTTTCTTTTACGGTTGGGATTATTTCTTCCGGCTTTGTTTCGACTGCCGGCTTGGCTTTCCGCTGCGCTTCTTCAAGTGTCGCCCTGTTAACTATGTCTGTAATCTCAGTTTGTGAAAGAGTTTCGCGAAGACCAAGTATTTCTTTGGCGTTGTCCGTTGATGTTTGAGTGGCCGACTCTATGGCTCGTTCTTGCTCAATTCGAGTGGCTTTGTCTATTTCATCCGTGGTGTTGCCTTCGTCTGAGGTGTCCTCTTTCGTTATGTCCTCTTCTTCTGTGATGTCTTCCTCTTCTGTGACATCTTCTTCTTCCATTGCGTCGGTTTCGTCCCATGTGTTTTCGTCTGCCGTGTTTTCTTCCTCCGTGGCTGTTTCGTCCGTGGCATCTATTACATTACGCGTGGCTGATTTTAAAGATTCTTCTTGTTGGTCTTGTTTTTCAGGGGTTGGCTCTTCCGTTGATTGTTCATCGAATGTTGACTCGATTGCTGGTTCTTCGTCAGTGGTTGGTTCCGACATTGGTTCTTCGGGAGCCGGTTCCGCTGCCGAATCAGTAGAGGTGTCCGTGCTTGTTTCTTCATTAGACACATCCGGTTCTGTTCTGGTTTCAGCGGTCGTTTTGAGGCTGGAAGTGGCTAGGACCAATACCAGAAAAATAGCAATCAGAGGTTTTTTCATGGATTGATTGTACTATTTCTTATCGCTCTTGAGGAAATTTTTTGATTGACTGATTCGCGGAGTGTTTTGCGGGTAAGTCTGTACTTGTTGACAAAAACCGCGTAAGTGGTGTATAAAAAAGCTCCTTAATAAGCTGAATTTATGGATTTATATGTCGAAAGGCAATGTATAATTCAAATGAAAGAGTCGAATCCTTCCCAGTTTTTGCTTCTTTTTGACGCGAATTTCGAGGCTTTATATAAATATGTTTTTAGAAGAGTCGGGAGTGTAAGTGAGACGGAAAAAACAGTTAGACTTGCTTTTCTTGATGCTCTCGGGCAGGTTCAAAGTACTCCCAATGATACGACTTATATTGTTTGGCTGTATAGCTTGGCGCGTCCGAGGGTTTTTGATTTTTTGGCTAAAGAAAGTTTCCCCGCGAAGACCGGATTTATCGAAAAATCTGACGTGGAGCTCCCCGATGACGCGATTTCCGATATCGATCGCGCCGAAAAAATGATGAAAAAACTTTCCTTGGAAGAGAGAGAAATTTTAAGATTGAAACTTTATGAACAGATTACCGATGGTGACGTGATGGTGGTTTTAGGGATGGATGATGGAACTATCGGAACTAAAATTTATAGAGTTTTAAAAAGGGCGCATCTGCTTTTGTTTGGGGAAAGAAATGATGGCGCGGGCGCGTATTTCGGGGAACTTTCTGCGTTTTTTGAGAAGGTTAGGATGCAGGAGCGGACTGATGTTTCTTCCGTTTTCAAAATGGAGCTTCGCATGGCGTTGAATAATAAAATCGAGAGCAGAGATTTTGCCGTAGATGCCGAGGTCATTCAAGACGTGGAAATGAAAGATGGGGGGAAAGAGGTACCTTTTAAGGATTTATCTTCCGATCCCGCAAAAATATTCGCGGAGGCGGCGAAGGGGATGGATAAGGAAGAAATAGATGAGGCTTTTGCTCAGCGCGCAGGGAAAGTTCAAGCCACGCAAGATTTTCAAAACGAGTCTGAATTTAAGGAAGTTTTTATGGAGATTTTTGATAAATGGAGAGGTGTTTTTATTTTTGTTCCGGTTGCGATTTTTGTGATTGCGGTTGGAATTGTTTTTACCGTTAAGATTCTTAATTCCGGGATAGAAAGAGGCTATCCTACCGCTTGCAAGATAGCAGTTTCTTTTAGTGGAGATTTTTCCGATGGAGAGAAACGAAATGTTAACGCGGCGATCAGCGATAAACTTTGCGGTAATTTTTTGGTGAATAAACTTGTTATAGCGAAAGGGGGCGAAGGAGTTTTAAATGTTGAGGTTGACGTTCCCGCTTGGTTTCTGGAATATAGGTTTGTTTTGAAAAATAAAGATTGGAGAATAAAAAAATATGAGAGAACTGCTGGTGGCGACCAAAAATCACGGAAAATTTCTGGAAATTTCGGAGGCGCTGAAAACGCTTAACGGTTGTCTTTTTAAACTTGTTTTTTTGAGGGACGTCAGTGTTATCTATGGAGATTTTGTGGAAGATGGTGAAACCTTTGCAGAGAATGCTTTTAAAAAAGCTTCGTATTATTTTGGAAAAACGGGGATTTTAACATTGGCGGAGGATTCCGGAATTATTGTTGATGCTCTTCGGGATGAGCTTGGAGTGAAGACTCGAAGATGGGGAGCGGGGGAGAGCGCGAGTGATGAAGAGTGGCTTGAATATTTTATGTCGAGAATGAGCGGTGTTGTTGATCGAGGCGCGAAATTTGTGTGTAGCGCGTGCGTGTGCGGGGAAGAAATTCGCGAAGGGTTTGAGGGCGAAACTTACGGAAAAATTACCGAAAAAATCATGGTGCCGATTTTGAAAGGGCTTCCATTGAGTTCGTGCTTTTTGCCTGACGGTCGCGATAAGGTTTATGCTGCCTTATCATCGGAAGAGAAAAATAAAATAAGTCATAGAGGAAAAGCGATGGTGGCTGTTTTGAAGTTCTTGGGGGAGTTGAAAGAGTAGGACTCGCGGAGCTCGCTTGAGTTCCGGCTACGGACCGCTGTCCTCGCTACTTAACGCTAACCAAAATTCCCGTTCCGATATCTAATTGAAACGATTCGTATTGTGGAGATTTTTTTAAAATATTCATGTAAGGCAGTAATTCTTTTCTGTGTGAATTTATATTGTCCGCGATGATCATTCCGCCCTTTTTTACGCGATTTTTTAGGACTTTAAAATAAGACGGATATTCGTATTTTGTCGCGTCGAATAAAATAAAATCAAAATACTTTGGGATTTTTGGAATGGACTTCGGCGCGTGTCCGAGGATTTGAGTGATGTATTTTTTCAATCCGGATTTTTGAAAATTATTTCGCGCGAGGCTGAATCTTTCTTTTTCATGCGATTCGATTGTGTATAAATGTCCTTTTGTTTTTGATAAGGCCGCGGCTATCCAAAGTCCCGAATATCCGGTGGATGTGCCTATTTCCAGCGCTGTTTTATATTTGCGATCTTTTATTGTCAGGTTTATAAAAATCGCTGTTTCTTCCGCAAGATTCCAATATTTTTCACGCTCCTTGTAGATTTTTTTAAGGAGCAAGATGAGTTTTTTGTTCATGTAGAGCCTTAATCCCTGATGATATTTCTGGCTATAATTACCGTGAAAAGAGACATCAGTGCGACTCCGGCAAAACTTTCAGCGGCGGCAAGAAATCTTATCGCGCCTATCGCCTGATAATCTCCATATCCCAGCGTTGTGAATGTTACTGTGCTGAAGTACATGGAGTCAAGAAAGTATAAATTATCCAACTGTTGATTATTGTATAAAAGATCTCCGGAAAAAAGATAAACTACCGCGCAAGCAGCCATGAAAATTAAGGAAAACGTAAATACTCGGAAAAAAGAAGTTCCGTATTTGCACAAAACATCACCAAAAAAATAATTTAACCAACGTACCGGATTGTTTCTTGCAAGAATTTTTCTTTTTGCCACCATTTCCCTGTAATGATATTTGTCCGCCACGGAGTGAAGGCTTGAGTTTTTATACATTTCTTTTATTTGCTTGTATTCTATCGAAGTCAAATGGAAATTCCCTTCTTTTTCCGATTTAAGCTCTTTCCCGAAGGTTGTTTTTTGGTCGACAATCGTTGATGTTCCTATAACGTCTCTTATTGAAGCGTCTATAAAACTGCAATTTATGAGTTTCGCGCCCGCGAGATTTATCCCGTTGCATTCCGATTCCTGAAAATTACAATTTGCCAGCGATGTGTTTCTGAAGTCAGAATGAGATATATCGGCTTGTTCAAAGAAACAATCATGGATTGCTCCGTCTTGGAAATTACAATGTTTTAAAAATGCTCCTTCAAAATGTATTGATGATAAAATCGCCAGATCTTCCAGAAATCCATCATCTTCCTTAACGGGGATTCTAAAATCAAATCCTGACAAAGGGATTCCTCTTAAATCTACGCATCCTTTAACTTCTTCGTCATTCGTAAAAGGAAAGTTTTTTATTTTTTGACGAAAAGCACCTGTACTTAAATAACAATGAGATTCTTTTATTGTCTTTATGAGCTTTTTCCCTTTTTGCGTGTTCCATCGGCCTTGAAGGGCGATGAGCTTTTCTTTTTGATATATCATGATTTCGCGCGCTTTTAAAATCGTTATATTATAACACAAAAGGGCGCGAGAAGCTAGGGCCGTAACGGGTTTATTTTTTTAGGGTTTTTTGGGAGGTTGGTTTGACGGGGGGATTGCCGTGGTAGCCGCAGTTGTTGGATTTGCCGGCTGTATAGGCTTGGAGGAGGGGGCGGGTTTTATTTCCATGCCGTCGTTCGCGATTTTTATTTCAACCGCTGATTGGTTGCCGTAGCCTAAAGAGTCGATTACTTTCGCGACTATAAGATGTTTCGAATCACTTTTGAGAAATTTCGTGAGATTTACTTTTCCGCTGTACGGAGCCGTTGTCGTGAAGAATGATTTTTTGTCATCGAGATAAAATTCCACCGTCGCGACTCCATTCGGAGCGCTTACTGAAACTTCTATTGAAACATTTCCATGCGGAACAATGCTTTGCGATGCCGGATTTAATATTGAAATTGAAGGAACATTTTTGGCTGTTTCGGCTGTGTGAATATTATCATATTCCGTTGGAGGCATGCCGATTCTGAATCCGCCATTTTCTTGACTGGACAATAGGTCTCCTCCTTCTCCCGTGCCCCCCGTATTTTTGTAATAATCTTTAATTTCTTGCGCCCAATTTAACATGTCGGCAATAGGTTCATAATTTTGATATATGGCTTCGACTGTGCTGTCCGGTGGAGTAAATTCGGTCGCGAGCAGTCCTGAAATTTTATCGATTTTCGCTTTATAAAATAAATGTTCAGTTTCAGTCGGGGCGGAAAAACTTGTAAAAATTTCTTCAACCACCATTGATCCGGGCGTGTCCGGACCCGGAAGCTTGCCGGACGCTTTGCTTACTTTTATATGTTGAACCCCGGGCGGTTCGATAAATGGCTCCGGAGGCAGGTTCTTGAGCGCTTGCCCCATTACGATATTGAAAATCGGCGCGGCCGTATCGTATCCGTCGGCGCTGTATGACATTTCCGATCCGTCCGTGTTCCCAATCCATACTCCGGTTACAATTGTTGGCGTATAGCCGATTGTCCATCCGTCCATAGGCATAACTTTTTTACCTTCGGCTTTGCTTTTTGTTTCTTTTGTACTTGTTCCGGTTTTCGCGGCATTTATTTTTCCCTCGATGAACAGTCTTTTTCCAATCGCATATTTTTGGTCGGAGAGAATGCTGTTTATTAAATACGCGATTTGCGGATCCAAGACTTCTTCAAATTCTTTTTGTTTCCATTCTTCAAGTATGTCTCCGGATGAATTTACCACCTTTAATATTCCCGTTAATTCAGGCTTCTTCCCGTTATTGGCGAAAGTACCGTATGCTGTTACCATGTCTATCATAGGGACTTCTCCCGCGCCTATCGCAAGCGGATATCCATAGCTGTGACTTTTCTTTAGGCTTGTTACTCCCATTTTTGTCGCGAGGTCTATTATCGGGTCTTGCTGACCGGCTAAAAAGTACGCCTGAATGGCCGGAATGTTTCTGGATTGCCCCAGAGCTTCACGTAAAGTAATTTGTCCGCGCCATTTTCCGTCGAAATCTTGAGGTTTGTCGTTTCCGAGTTTTGTCGGGATATCATATGTTACACTGCCCGGTCCGTAGCCGTTATAGAAGGCTTGCGAGTATACGATCGGCTTGAATGACGAGCCCGGTTGTCTCGGCCTTAAAACCACATTTACGTTGCCGTCTATGGCTTCATTGTAATAATCGCGCGAGCCGACCATTGCCAGAATTTGGCCTGTTTTCGCGCTTATCGTGAGAATTGCCACGTTATTCGCCTTAACTTTTTTCTCATTCGCTTCTCCGAAATCCTTTGCCGTTTTTTCCGCGACATCCTGAAGGGAAGGATCTATGGTTGTGTAAACCTTCAGTCCGCCGCGCTCCACGATATCTTTGCCGTATTTATCTTCGAGAATTTGTTTTATATATAAGACGAAATGCGGGTAGCGGATTTTTTCAACATAATTATTGAATTGTAATTTTTGCAGATCGTCCAAGGCCTTTTTCCTTTCCTCCGCGTTGATTGTGCCGAGTTCAAACATTCGTTTTAATACCAAATCCGTACGTCCTTGTATGTAGATTTTATCTCCGTCCCCGAGATTTACGTGTTGGCCGATGAGTCCTCTGACATATTCATCTTTTTGAAGGTCGGATTCGCTTTTAATTTTTCTATAAAAAAGTTCTTGATCAGTGAATTGCTTGAGCAGATGCGAATATTTATTGTTCCCGTATGGATTGTATTTTGTCGGAGCTTGGGGGAGAGACGCCAAAACCGAGCTTTCCGCCAGCGTTAAATCTTTTGCTTTTTTGTTGAAATATATCTCTGCTCCTTTCGCGACTCCATAGGCATTATTTCCGTAAGGGATGCGGTTTAAGTAGAGTTCAAGGATTTTCTTTTTGTCATACGCGCGCTCGAGTCTTATTGAAAGAATGAGCTCTTTTGCTTTTCTGATATAGCTTCTTTCCGCGGACAGGAATGTGTTTTTGACGTATTGCTGTGTGATTGTTGAGCCTCCGCGCGGCGAGCCTATGCCAAAAACCTCATACATTCCGGCTTTTGTTATCGCCAAAAGATCGAATCCTCCATGTTGCCAAAATGTGTCATCTTCGATTGCTATTGTTGAATTTATTACATAAGGTGAAATTTCGCCATATGGGACTTCCGCGCGATTTTCTTCGCCGTGCACCGTGTAGAGCAGCTGTCCGTTGCGGTCGTATATTTGTGTGGACTGCGCGGCTGTCAAGCTTTCCAGTGAGGTTACATCCGGCAGGCCCATCGAGAGGATGGCGAATGTCCCGGCGGCCAGTATTATTCCGAGAATAAGCAAACTTATCGTTCCGGCAATCAGCCAGAATATCAGCTTTTTTAATATGCCCGAATCTCTATGCGGCAGGATTATTTTGTTGGTGCAAAAATTTCTTAGCATAATTTAGTTTTATTTATAAGCTCGTGCGGAGCGCTTGTCATGATTTAAGCTTATATCGCGAAAGAGTATAGCGAGCTAATTCCCAGTCCCGCAAGTGGTATATGTCGTTTTTCCGTTGCGTAGTTTTTCAGCATGTCTTTAAACTTTTTTTACATATATCGCAAGGGAGCATTGTTTGCCGAATCTTTCCAGGAAATCGGTTTCGATTAGTCGGAATTTTGCGGGATCCGTGGCGTATAGGCTTAATGAGCCTATCAGGTTTTCTTCGGTAAAGAGCGGAATTAGTATTAAAGTTTTGAATTTGTGAGCTTTTAGCAAGCTTTGGCTGCGATGCTTGGGAGATGAATCTATGTCATGAATAATTATCGGTCTTTTGTTCGCAAAAGCCATTTCAGCAAGGCTGTTAGCAAATTGAAGTTTGTTTTTATCCAGCCATTTTGAGCTTACCCCAAGACATGAAAGCATTTTTAGAAGGTTTTTTTCTTTATCAAATAAACGCAAAACCGCTCCGTCCGCTTTTGTAATCATGCATGACGCGGAAACTATCAATCTTCCCAAACTTTCCATGTTTGACTTTGATACCGCCATATCTATGATCTCATATATATAGTCCGCTTGGCGCTTTTGCAGGCCAAGTTCCTTGTACGCGTCCTGTATGGCCTCAAATCTTTTTTGGAGTTCTGTGTTTGTTTTTTTCTTCTGAGTAATGTCTGCGTAAATCAGCAAATATCCGATAATGTTGTTATCCTCGTCTGTTACCCTTGTAACCGAAAGAGATACGTCTATGAGTTCTCCGTTTTTTGACAAACGTTTCGTTTCGAAATTTTTAAGAAATGTTTTTTGTTCGACCTCTTCTCTAAGTTTGTCATTTTCTTCTTCAAGTTCCTTTGGAATCAGTAATGAAATTGTTTTGTCGAGGACCTCTTCCTCTCTATATCCAAAGATTTTTTCCGCGCCGGAGTTCCATAATTCTATCTTTCTGTCTTTATCCAAAATTACAATCGCTTCGGATGAATAACGAATTATTTGCTCCGCGATTTGCTTATTGGCGGCCATTTTTTTGCTTTCAGTCAGATTGATGTGTATGCCGTGCGTCCCGCCCGTTTCGGTGGGGGCGCCTATAATCAGGACGGGAACTTTGTTTCCTTTTTTTGTCAGATACGTTCCCTCATAATGTGAAGATATCCCCCTTTTCCTTAGTTTATGATTTTCCGCAATCCTTCGTTTTGATTCTTCGTCAAAGCAAAAATCACTTTGTTGCCCTATACATTCTTCCAAAGAATATCCGGTTGTTTTTTGATATATCGGATTGGCGTAAATTGTGCGATGTTTACTGTCTCCCAGCCAAAATGCTTGATTCCACGCGTTTGCCAAATGAATCGCCGGAGAAATTTTTATAATCATTTCCTGGTCTTCCGGCTTAATCGTTTTCTTAATGATTTTGAATTCTTTGTATCCCAGTATTTCCAATAATTGCCGGTCTTGCCGGTTTAATTTTTCCATAGCCAGCAAGTTGCTGAAAATACCCACTGTCCCGCCCTCTTCCGTTGGAGCTCCGTGTACCAATACGGGGATCAATTTCCCGTCTTTGCTTAAGATATCGGCTTCATATTGAGATGAAATTCCTTGTGTCCGAAGTACGTGGTGTTTGGAGATGGTTTGTTTGCTTTCTTCAGTGAAGGGAAAATCACACTTGCATCGATTTTTTATGAATTCTTCCAGCGTGTATCCCGTGATGTCACGGTACGCCTTATTTATGTAGAGAGTATTATGTTTTCTGTCGCCGATCCAGAAGCACTGGTTCATTATGTTTGCCGTGCTGATCGCTCCGCTTGACTTGAGAATTGTTTCTTTTCCCTCACGCGGCAGATTTTTGACTGTTTCAAAGTCATTTTCTCCTACCAACTTCTTGAGTTTTTCATCTAATTCCGTGTCAATTTTGAGCATATAAAATACGTCAAGATTAGTCTAATAATTGAACTTTTCAGGTCTTTTGTCAAGAGAGACTTGACATAAGTGTAGAATATTTATATAATTCATGCCTATTTGGGGGTGTTTAATAATAAATCATTTTGGAATCTGGATCTGAAAGAAAATTAGATGAAAGAATTGGTGATGCTGTAGAGATTCCCGCTGTTGCCGTTGAGGAAGTTGTGATAAGGCCGGGAAACTTGATGTCTACCACCTATGTCGATATGGTACAGCTTGGAAAAGGGTGCTCCGAGGCTTGTCTTTCTTGTGGCGCTTATGATGGGACTTCCGGTCCCGTGATGCCGATTACCCTTGATCGGCTTAGACGAAATCTTGCTCAAGAATTTGCAGGTGGACATTCTCCTCATGATAGGTTTCAGGTTCATGATTTATTGAGTAGTTCTGTTACGACGGGTGTAGACATGGAGCCTTTGGACAGAGGCATATTTGTTGAAGCGGCAAGGTTGATTTATCAACTTACAAAGGGCAGATCTCGTATGGTTTGCATCACTCATGGAGTAAAGCTTATTCAGAGACCTGTTACTCTTGGTGTAGAAAGTGAGTTAACGTGGGGAGAATTTGATCCCGAACAGGGACAAAATCTCAATGAAATAAAGCAATTATTAATGGACGAAATTGTGCCGGAGGTGGTTCTGTCGGTTGATTCCGCCAGAGCTATGGGATTGATGGGAAGGGGCGCGGAAAGCGCTCATAAGGGAGTTTTGAAAGCGGAGGATGATTTAAGGCCGTTTTTGACCCGTATGGGGATTAATGCCCAAATTGCGGAAGGGAAATTAACAGAAGATACTAGATCAAGGGAGGCTCCAGATGTGTGGCAGGACAGGCTGGAAGAAATCAAAAAAAATACCGTTAAGCTTGTTCTTGATGAAATAAGCAGGGGGTCTACCCTTAATGAACAAGAGTTATTGGTTCAACGTTATGTATGTGCAAAAGAAAAACTTGATAAAATTGTTATTGAGGCCAATGCTCGTTCGTACGCGGAGACCATTCATATTTTGATGCCCGCGGTTAACAAAGCTAAGTCCGGACAAAACGTAATAACTATTTCTCCACAGGGAGAAGAGGATAGGCCGGATAGTTTGGTATATATAGGTTTAGCCACTAAAATTTGGCAGAAAACAGTGAATATATTAACTCAAGAATATGGCTATGATCCCGCTCTATTTTCACGTGGTGAGTATATTCGCGTACAACCTCCGAGGCCATATGTCCCGGAAGGAAGAGCTGAAAAAATAATGAGGAAAAATGCCCCCTATGTTCCATGCGACGTAAACCCCGATTCGGTATTTGTTCAGCAGGGGCTTGGGACTAGTTCTCCTCGCGTAATGCGCGGGATGTTAGAATCTGACGGGACTTTGTTTGTACAGCAATATATTGGGGGACAAACTTATTCATATACGGTTAATCCTGAAGCAAAAGGTCGCAGGGGGGCATTACCGAATTTATGGAAGAGGGTTGATTTGGACGTGATTACCAGAGAATTTAAAGAAAGAGTAGAGACGGCTGCTTCGCAACTTGCCGGTGAAAGGGTTTGCATAGGTATTCCTGCCGAAGGGGAAGAAGGATCTCCTGTGGGTGTTTTTGAGGAGCCGGATAATGGCAGGAAAAAATAAAGACTCGCGGAGC
>JACROX010000054.1 GCA_016214225.1 Candidatus Peregrinibacteria bacterium
AAAAATATGTTCAGTCGTGTGGTAAGATAAAAACACGGTGATAAAATAAAAATAGATTTATGAAAAATTATTTTGAATTGATTAAGGAAGTGATGGCAAACGGATCGGAAAGGCATGACAGAACAAAAGTGGGAACATTGTCAGTTTTTGGCGCACAGAAAAAATATGATTTACGCGAAGGTTTCCCATTGGTTACGACAAAAAAAGTCAACTATGGATCAATTTTGAGAGAGCTTTTGTGGTTTTTAAAAGGTTCGACGAATATTAATGATGGACTTACGGAACATACTTCGATATGGGATCCATGGGCCGATAAAAATGGAGAATTAGGCCCTATTTACGGCTATCAATGGCGTAAATGGGAACGCTTTATATGGAACGAATCAAAAAAAACTTATGAAAAAAATCATATAGATCAAATTAAAGACGCAATCGATTTAATAAAAAAAGATCCATATTCTCGAAGAATTTTGGTAAGCGCGTGGAATGTTGCCGATATAGATAAAATGGCATTGCCTCCATGTCATTCTTTTTTTCAGTTTTACGCGTGCGACGACAATCTTGATTTACAGCTATATCAGCGTAGCGCGGATATTGCTTTGGGGGTGCCATATAACATCGCGAGCTATTCAACATTACTTATGATGGTTGCGCAAGAATGTAATTTAAAACCACGGTTTTTTATTCATGCGATAGGGGACGCGCATATATATTTGAATCATACGGACGGACTAAAAGAACAATTAACAAGAACCCCTCACAAATTACCGGAACTTAAAATAGCAAAAAAACCGTTTGACGAACTCACTTATGAAGATTTTGAAATAATAGGATATGAACACGATGGATTTATTAAATTTCCAATTGCGGTATGACAAATAAAGAAATTTACATTGTAGTTGCAGTAGACGAAAACGATGGAATAGGCAAAAATGGCAAACTTCCATGGTCTTTTAAAAAAGAAATCGCATATTTTAAAAATTTAACGACAACAACAAATAATCCGAACAATAAAAATATTGTAATAATGGGACGCAAAACATGGGAATCGATAGATTTAAAATATCGTCCTCTAAAAAATCGCATAAATGTCATATTGACGAAAAATAAAGATTTCAAAGCAGAGGGGGCAAAAATATCTTCTTCGATTGAAGAAGCGTTGAGTTTCGCGGACAATCAAACGGAAAAAATATTTATTATCGGAGGAGCGACATTATTTAATGAAACGATAAATCTTCCGGGATTAACGGGAATTTATCTGACTAGGATAGAATCGAAATACGACTGTGATACCTATTTCCCAACAATCCCAAACAGATTTTCAAACAAAAAAGAACTGGGTTCAGAGGAAGAAAACGGCATTAAATATAAATTCTTTCTGTATTCGCAGACTTAATTATTTCTTTAGAGCCTCATCTATAATCGCTTGAAACGTGGAAAAATCCTCAGCACCTTCAATATATTTGCCAGCGACCACAAAAGAAGGGGTGCCTCCCACGCCTATTTTCTTCCCTGCTTCCACGTCCGCCTCAATTTCACTTTTATATTTTTCGGATTTAACGCATGACTGGAATTTATCCATATCCACGCCAATTTCTTTCGCGTATTTATCCAAACTTGATTTAGGTATCTCAACGGTTCCGCTTCCAAGTTTATTTTCGCCTTCAAAAATCTTGTCATGCATCTCATAATAAGCCTTATCGCCTTTCTGTTCTCTGACGCACTCAGCGGACATCGCGGCAGGCATGGCATCGGGATGAAAACTTAAAGGAAAATCTCTGTATATAAATTTTACTTTTCCTGTATCAATATAAGCCTGTTTTATTTTTGAAAATGTTTCATTGTAAAAACTTCTGCAATAAGGACATTGGAAATCAGAAAAATCAACGATGCTTATGGGCGCGCTTTTATCGCCTAAAACCGGATCATCATCGGATAAATCTCCTTTTATTTCTTTTGGGAGCGTAGCTTCCTGCTGTCCTTGCGGCTGAGTATTCCCTTGTTCTTTCAAAACAAACGCTTCAATTCCTTTATTTATTTTTTCAGAAAGTTCTTGATCGGAAAGTTTTCCTTTAAACATGCTGAACCCGAAAAATATCATTGAACCGGAAACAAGCACGGCCGCGGCAATAATCGCTATTATAACGCCTTTATTGGTGATTTTATTTTTCATAAAAATTTATTAATTTGTATTAATTTAAGAAAGAAAGTTTTTTATCAACCCACTTGGTTTTCGAATACACTTTTTTACCATCAAAATATATCTCGGCATCGGCCCATTTAAAATTAAAAATCAAATCCCAATGCACGTTTGAATCATTGCCGTTCGGACATTCATCGTAACATTTCCCTAAAGCCATGTGCAGGCTTTTACCCATTTTCTCATCAAACAGTATCTGCCTTGTGGCCTCTTTTACCTTATCATTCAGCCCAAAAGCAAACTCTCCATAATGCCTTGATCCTTTATCTGTATTTAAAATTTCAGTTAACGCTTTTTTATTATCGGATTCTTCTTTTACAACTTTGCCGTTTTTTAGCGTCAATTTCACCCAATCAAAATTATGAGACTGATAATAGGTTGGAACATTGTATTTAATAATGCCATTTACTCCATCTCTTATTGGAGAAGTAAAAATTTCTCCATCGGGGAGATTGCGTTTGCCGCAGCATGTAATCCACTTTTGGCCTTTTACCAAAACTTCCAAATCCGTTTCATCTCCGACAATTCTTATTTTTTTAACTTTACTTACAACATCAATGAATTTTTGCTGTTTTTTTTCTTCTTTGGACCAATCCAATACGCAAGTATCAATTACAAAATCTTCCCACTCATCAAGTCTTTTATGCGACATGGCGGCCGATGCCAAATTCGGATAAGCAAGCAGACACCATCGTTTTTTATGCAATATGTCGGAAAGAGGTTTTCTGGCTTTCTGTGCAACATGCAATTTTTTTATATTCACGCCGCTTAATTCATAAGGATTTTCTTCGGACAAAACTTGTACCATGGCATCGTAACTGTCGGCTATTTTTTTATCCAAATCACTTATATATTTCATCTGTTGTTCATTCGCGTAATCAAAGAAAATCTTTGAGAGTTCATCATGTGAGAATCTGACATCAACCTGTATGGCGCCAGCTTTTATGGCTTCTCTATACAGCTCTTTGATTAAAGGATAACTGTCAAATCCATATCCTCTAAGAAGTATTTTTTCTCCTTTTTTCACCTGTATGGAATAGTTAACGACAATATCCGCGAGCTTCTGCAATTTCTTTTTATCTACCATGGGATTGTAAAATTTATTTATATTTGTGATGTTAATTATACGTAACGAACTTTTTAAATCAACATCATCTCACTTGCCCATTTCCCCAAATTTCCCACTTATAGCTTGTTAATTCCTTAACTCCCATCGGGCCTCTGGCATGAAGTTTTTGAGTGCTGATGCCAACTTCAGCCCCCA